>JAATFJ010000057.1 GCA_015655255.1 Actinomycetales bacterium
CGGTTCTCGGCCTTGTCGCGCTTGCTCTGACCGGCTGCACCGTCGCCGCCCCTGTCGCGTTCGATGGGGCGGCCTGCGACCGGACGTCCTCGAGCGGATCGGTCGACGATCTCGCCACGGTGTCCGGCGACGTCGGGACGACACCGGATGTGTCGGTATCCGCTCCGGCGCATGTGACCACGACCTCTTATCGAGATGTCGTCACGGGAGATGGCCTCGCGCTCACCGCGAGCTCGCAGATCGCCGTAGTCGATTTCGCGTTGTACAACGGAGAGACCGGCGAGGAGCTCTATGCGAGCGCCTTCGACGGCGACCTCAGCAGGGCGACCAATCTCGCCCTGCTGCAAGAGCAGCTCCCCGGCATCGCCGCCGTTCTGCAGTGCGCCACCGTAGGAACGCGCGTGCTCGCGGCGATCTCTCCGGACGACTTCGGTGCCGACACGCTCACGAGCCTCGGCCTCGACGACGACGCGTCGATCGTCGCGGTGGTCGATCTCATCGACGCCAAGCTCCCGCAGGCCGAGGGCACGCTGAAATACAACGACGCGCGGGGCATGCCCACCGTCGTGCGCGCACCGGATGGCCGTCCGGGCATCATCGTTCCCGGCAGTGACGCCCCCACCGACCTCACGACCCAGGTGCTCATCGAGGGTGACGGTGCGGCGCTCGACGCGGATACGCCCTTCTGGGTGCAGTACACCGAGGTCGGCTGGGACAGCAAGGAGGTCGTCTCCACGACCTGGGACAGCAACCCCACCGGGGTTCTCCTGAGTTCCGGCCAGTTCCCCGGTTTCGCCGAAGCACTGGAGGGGAAGACGATCGGCTCTCAGGTGCTTATCGTCGTTCCCGAGGGCTATACGGATCCGAATGCGACCGACGGCACGGAGGGCACGACGGCGGCGAACGTCTATGTCGTCGACATCCTGGGAACCGCGGAAGTCTCGGCGCAGTAGCGATGGCGACGATCCCTCCGGAGGAGCGGCAGACGAACCTCGTCGTGGCTCTTATGGCCACGGAGATCGGCCTGACCAAGCAGCAGATCCTGGAGAACATCTCCGGCTACCGCCAGCGCGCCGACGCGGGAACGCGGGCGGATGCACTCGAGAAGATGTTTGAGCGCGACAAAGACGAGCTCCGCGCGCTCGGCGTGCCCATCGAGACCATCGGCGATGCCGCGGACCCCCAGGACTTCCGCGAGGCCCGCTATCGCATTCCGAAAGCGGAATACGATCTGCCCGCGGATCTGCGCTTCTCGCCGACGGAGCTCGCCGTGCTCAAACTCGCCGGCAGCGTCTGGAGCGCGGAATCGGCGTCGGCGGATGCGCAGGCAGGCGTGCGGAAGATCCGTGCCCTGGGCATCGACGGCGATGAGCCCATCATCGGATTCTCCCCGCGCATCACCACGCGCGAGCCCTCGTTCGTGCCTCTTCAAGATGCGATCGAGCGCTGCCGCGTCGTCACCTTCGACTACCTCAAACCGGGATCGGATGGCCCCGTTCGCCGCCGGTTCGAACCGCTCGCGCTCATCGACTACGAAGCGCGCTGGCATGTCTACGGCGTCGACGCCGACGCGGATGATGAGCGGACGTTCCTTCTCAGCCGCATTGTGGGGAAAGTGTTCCTTACGAATGCGACCTTCCCCGCAAAACTTCGCGAAGGCGCGGGGGAGAGGGGGAGAGCGGGGCTGGAAGAGCTCGCGGAACGCGCGCCGGCGCACCTGGAAGTGACGCCCGGCACCGAGGCTGCGCTGCGTTTGGGGCGCCGCGCGCGGCCGGCCACCCAGGGGATGCACGTCCCCTACGTCGACGAGAACATCTTCGCCGACGAGCTCGCCTCCTACGGACCCGAAGTCCGGGTCGTCGGGCCCGCGCCGCTGCGCGACGCCGTGATCTCGCGTTTGCGAGCGGTCGCGAAGACGAACGCGACTGCGAAGGAGGGGGATCTCTGATGCCCGCACGACCGCTGCTCTCCTCCGACCGCGTGCGCGCTTACCTCACGCTCGTGCCGTACCTTCTCGAACGCGGGCAGGTCTCCCTTGAAGAAGCCGCCGCCGAGTTCGACACCTCCGTCGAAGAGATGCGCCGCCTCGTGGAGAAGCTCACCGTCATCGGGCTTCCAGGCGACAACGGCTACTGGCAGCAGCCGCACGAGATGTTCGACATCGACTGGGACCTCCTCGACGAGCACGGAATCATCGAGATCACGAACGAGGTCGGCCTCCGACAGGTGCCCCGATTCAGCGCCCGCGAGGCATCTGCTCTCCTCGCGGGGTTGCAGGTCGTCGCCACCGTTCCCGCGATCGCGGAGTCCGGCGTCGTGGCGGGACTCATCTCGAAGCTGTCTCGCGCTGCGGCGACCGCCCCCGCAGAAGTCGTCATCGTGCCGACCGCCGTGGACGAGGTCCGCCGCGTTGTCGCCGAGGCGCTGCGCACCCGCGTCGCCGTCGCATTCCGTTATCGCGCGCCGGACTCACCGGAGACGATACGCACTGTCGACCCCGTGCAGGTGCTCATCACCGACGGCCAATGGTACCTGCAGGGCTGGTGCCATCTCCGCGAGGCCATGCGTACCTTCCACCTCGACCGCGTGAGCGATCCCGTGCTCACGACCATTCCCAGCACGCACGCCGACGAGCACGCGCCCGTCACCTTCGGTTCAGATCCGACGGCCGACGGCGCGGTGCTCGTCCGTCTCCCTGCGAGCCTTGCCCCTCTGCTCGGCGACTACCTGCGCCCGGACGAGGTGGAGGAAGAAACGGACGGGTGCATCCGCGCACGACTGCACCTCTCCGATCCTCGTGGCATCAAACGCTTGGCCGCACGTCTCGGCGGTGCACTGGAAGTGCTCGATCCGCCGGTGGCGCGCGAGGCAGCACGCGAGTGGGCGGAGGCAGGACTCGCCCTGTACCCGCCGACCGGTTCGTAGGTTTCGCGAGGTAGACTGAACGAAACCACCACCAAGGGAGACGACTATGTTGGGCGGACTACAGGGTTGGCATTTGCTGATCGTTCTCGCCGTCATCCTCCTTCTTTTCGGTGCGGCGAAGCTCCCCGCGCTGGCGAAGAGCATGGGCCAATCGGCCCGTGTCTTCAAGGGTGAGATGAATGCGATGCGCGAGGAAGACGCGCTACGCACGGAGCAGAACCAGGCGGATCAACCGGACGGCTCGACGGCTCCCGATCAGAGCGCGCCTTCCGGAACTGACCGCACCACGTCCTGACCGAGGTGGCAGCGTCGGAATCCTCCGAAATCGATGGAGGGAAACCGCGGCGCGACCGCAGAATGTCCCTGGGGGCACACCTCGTCGAGTTGCGCAGGAGACTCGTCATCTCTGCGGCGGCCGTTGTCGTCGCGATGGTGTTAGCCTTCATCGTCACCGATCCGATCATCGAGTTCATCAGCGCGCCCATCCAGGCCATCGCCGAGGCGCGCGGTGAAGAGATCGTGGCACTCTCGTTCAGCTCCGTCACGGCTCCCTTCGACCTGCGGATGCGCATCGCCTTCTCCATTGGTCTCTTCCTCGCCGCCCCCGTGTGGCTCTGGCAGATCTGGGCCTTCATCATGCCCGGGCTCACCCGGAAAGAGATCAGCTACACCGTGGGTTTCGTCGGTGCAGCGATTCCGCTGTTCTTCGCCGGATGCTATGTGGGTACCCTCGTCTTCCCGCATGTGATCGAGCTCATGGCAAACTTCACACCGGATGGCGGCACGAATCTGTATGAGGCGTCGGCCTTCTACGACTTCGTCTTCAAGCTCATGCTCGTGATCGGTGTGTCTTTCGTCCTGCCGGTCTTCCTCGTCGCGCTGAACGTGGCCGGGGTCATGTCCGGTCGCACGATACTCAAGGGCTGGCGCGTCGCGATCATCATCGCCACGGTGTTTGCCGCGGTCGCGACGCCGGCTGCCGATGTCGTGTCGATGCTATTGCTCGGCGGGATCCTCGTGGTGCTCTACTTCGCAGCAGCATTCCTCTCCCTGCTCTTCGATCGGCGACGCCGTAAGCACGATGCGGCCGCGGGGCTCCGCCCGGAAACGTCCGGATGACCTCGCCCGCCGAGCGCTACGCCGCCCAGAGGTTGTCCACCGCCCACCCTGAGACAGCGGTCTTCGCCGCGAGCCAGAAATTCGAGCTAGACGCATTCCAGGTCGCCGGATGTCAGGCCCTCGAAGACGACCGTAGTGTGCTCGTCGCCGCGCCCACGGGCGCGGGCAAGACGATCGTGGGGGAGTTCGCGGTCCACCTCGCGATGCAGACCGCGCACGGCAAGGCGTTCTACACAACACCCATGAAGGCGCTGTCCAATCAGAAGTTCCGCGAGCTCGTCGACGTCTACGGCGACGAGAACGTGGGGCTCCTCACGGGGGACACGACGATCAACGGCAACGCTCGCATCGTCGTCATGACGACCGAGGTCCTTCGCAACATGATCTACGCGGATTCCGGCGCCCTCCGCGAGCTCCGTTTCGTCGTTATGGACGAGGTGCATTTCCTCGCCGACCGCTTCCGCGGCGCCGTGTGGGAAGAGATCATCATTCATCTTGATGCCGCGGTGCGGCTCGTTGCGCTCAGTGCCACGGTCTCCAATGCCGAGGAGTTCGGCGACTGGCTGGGCACGGTTCGGGGGAATACCGCCGTCATCGTCTCGGAGATCCGGCCCGTGCCGCTGGAGCAGCATGTACACCTTCGGGGCGATCTCGTTCCGCTGTTCGACACGCGGTTCGGAGGAAAACCCCGTGTGAACGAGGAACTCCTTCGCCTGAGATCCTTCGGCGGGAACGGTCGAGCACACCATCGAGGGCGGGGGAGAGGCGGGGGGAGGCCGCCGCAGCGGCACACTCGCGTGGATCGTGCCGAGCTTGCCCGCGTCCTGGAACGCGCGAACCTGCTTCCCGCGATCTTCTTCATCTTCAGCAGGGTCGGCTGCGACGCCGCCGTGCAGCAGGTGAGCCGTTCGGACATCCGGCTCACCACTCGCGAGGAGCGGGACGAGATCCGAGCGATCGTGGCGGAACGTACGCGCACCCTCGAGGACGAGGACCTGGCCGTGCTCGGCTTCTGGGAGTGGCGGGAAAACCTCGAGCGCGGGCTAGCGGCGCATCATGCCGGACTCCTTCCCGCGTTCAAAGAGATCGTCGAAGAGCTATTCCAGCGCAAGCTCGTCAAAGTCGTCTTCGCCACCGAGACTCTCGCGCTGGGGATCAACATGCCCGCACGCACCGTCGTGCTGGAGAAGCTGGAGAAGTTCAACGGCGAGGCCCGCGTGCCGATCACACCGGGGGAGTACACCCAGCTGACCGGACGGGCGGGGCGGCGGGGGATCGATGTCGAAGGCCACGCGGTAATCGCGTGGTCGGACGGGATGGACCCCGAGGCGGTCGGTGCGCTCGCCTCGAAACGCACCTACCCGCTGAACTCCAGCTTCCGCCCCACCTACAACATGGCGGTCAACCTCATCGAGTCGTTCGGGAGGGAACGGGCGCACGAGATCCTTGAATCCTCCTTCGCTCAGTTCCAGGCTGACAGGGCCGTCGTCGGTCTCGCCCGCCAGGTGAAGGAGGCGGAAAACTCGCTTGACGGATATCTGGAGGCGATGACGTGCGAACACGGTGACTTCCCCGAATACGCGGGGCTGCGCAGAGAGCTCAGCGATTTGGAGAAGAAGAACCGCCAGGATGCCCAGGCGCCGCGTGCGGTGCGCGAGAAGCGCCTCGCCCGGATTCAGCGCGTCCGCACGCAATTGCAGCGGCACCCCTGCCATCGCTGCCCGGAGCGGGAGGCGCACGCGCGCTGGGCGGAGCGGTACTGGAAGCTGCGTCGGCAGACGGATCGGCTGCGATCGCAGATTGAATCGCGTACGGGTACGGTTGCGCGGGTCTTCGACCGCGTGATCGATGTGCTCTCCGAGCTGGACTATCTCGCCGAAGACGGGGGAGCACTCGTGCTCACCGACGCCGGCCGTACGATGCGCCGGATCTACGGGGAGCGCGATCTGCTCGTCGCCGAAGCGCTCCGGCAAGGGCTCTGGCGTCAGCTCGACGCGCCCTCCCTGGCCGCGATGGCGTGCGCTCTCGTCTACGAGCCGCGACGCGACGAGGCGGGGCTCGGGTCGCACGGGCTTCCACGCGGCGCCTTCCGGATCGCCTGGGAGAAGACGACGACCCTGTGGGCGGAACTCGACGACCGGGAGCGGGAGCACCATCTCCCCGGAACCGAGCCGCTGGCGTCAGGTCTCAGCGCCGCGATGCATTCCTGGGCGCGCGGTGCGATGCTCGATAGGGTCCTCACCGATGCGGACATGGCAGCGGGGGACTTCGTGCGCTGGGCCAAGCAGACCATCGACCTGCTCGATCAGTTCTCCCTCGTGGCACAGGACGCCGAGCTCTCTCGCACGGCCCGTCGTGCCCTCGATGCGGTGCGCCGCGGCATCGTCGCCTATTCCCATCTGTGAAAGTGACTCCGATGACTTCTGCCCCGGCTTCGCGGACGCGTGCGCCGTTCCCGCTCTGGCTCGCCGTACTCGCGGCGGCAGCGAGCGGGCTGCTCATGAGCCTCGCCTACCCCTCTGTCGGCGCCTGGGGGCTGGTGTTCCCCGCCGTCGCGCTGCTGCTTGTTGCGCTCATTGGCCGTCGTGCGGGAGGAGCGTTCCTCGTGGGGCTCGTGTACGGCGCCGTTTTCTTCGCGATCCTCGTGTTCTGGACGACGCGGTACCTCGGCCCGATTCCCTGGGCGGCGCTCTTCGTCCTCGAGGCGATCCTCACCGCGGTCGCCCTCATTCCGGTCTCGCTCGCGTACCGGTGGCTACCGCGGGTGCTGCCCGGTCGCGTCGCGCGACTCCTGCTGCTTCCCGCGCTCATCGGTGCGCTGTGGATCGCTCGTGACGTCTTCGTCGGCAGCTGGCCCTACGGCGGCTTCCCCTGGTCCCGCATCGGCATGACACAGTCGGAGAGCCCGCTCGCGCCGCTCTCGTCCTGGATCGGGGTGGGGGGTCTCGGCTTCGTCATGGTCGCCGCCGTCGCCGTCCTCATCGAGATCGTCCGCACGACGAGCTGGCGCCGGCCTCTGTGGCTCGCTCTCCCGGCCCTGCTCATCGTTGTCCTCTTCGCGACGCCGCTGTTTCCGACGAGCGCCGCGGGCACGATGCGCATCGGTGCCGTGCAGGGCAACGGCCCGACGGCGTACTTCGACACGCGCGAGCCGTACTCCGTTATCGGCGCTCAGATGGCAGCCACGGAACCGTTGTACGGGGAAGATCTCGATCTCCTCGTATGGCCCGAGGGGAGCCTTGATGCCGACCCGGAGAAGGATGCGACCACGGCGCGCATGCTCACCCGGATCAGCAACCGCGTCGGCGCACCGGTGCTGGCGAACGTCGCGGCGGGCGAGGACGACGAGTACTTCAACACGTCGTTGCTGTGGGAACAGGACGGCACCGTCGCGCAGACGCATGCGAAGCGGCATCCCGTGCCGTTCGGCGAGTACGTTCCCGATCGCGCGTTCTTCAACGCGCTTGCGCCCGATCTCATCAGCCTTCTGCAGCGCGAATACACGCCGGGGACCGATGCGCCACTCATCGACGTGAACGGCACGAAGCTGGGACTGGCAATCTGCTTCGACGTGATCTACGACGACCTCGTCTTCGAGGGGATCGAGGGAGGCGCGCAGGCGCTGCTGTTCCAGACCAACAATGCCGACTTCCGCGGCACCGTGGAGAACCTCCAGCAGCTCGCCTTTGCCCGTATGCGGGCCATCGAGACCGGGCGTTCGGTGGTGAACATCTCCACCGTGGGCACGAGCCAGATCATCCGCGCCGACGGGAGTACCCTCGTGAGCCTGGATGCCGATGAAGCCGGTGCGATGGTCGAAGACGTCGAGCTGCGCACAGGGATCACCGCGGGCGTCATCGTCGGCCCGTGGTTGCAGGGAATCTTCCTGTGGGGCTCGCTGGGCGCACTCGTGCTGCTCTTCCTCTCACAACGTCTCCGCCGCCCGAGGACATCGGTCACCGCCGCCCCATAGGCACAGAAATGGGGCAGCGTCCTCTCGACGCTGCCCCGCGGTATCGACGGTCTTCTCAGGCCCCGATGCGTTGACGGTCCGGGTCTTCTCCTGCACCTCGGCGGGCACGAATATAGGCCAGTCGTTCCTCGAGGAGTTCTTCCAGTTCGGCCCGCGTGCGCCGTTCGAGGAGCATGTCCCAGGGCGTGCGAGCGATCTTCTCACCGCTCGTGTCCACGACGACGGATTCGCCATCCACGCGCAGTCGCGCATCCGCGCCGCACGTGCGGCATTCCCAGGTCTGCGGCGGCTCCGCGTCGGCCGCGAACATGAGCGATGTGTCGTTGCCGCACGCATCGCAGTGATAGGTGGTCTCGCGTCGTTCCATAAAAACGACGCCCTCTTCGCTCTGTAAGCTCAAGGCGCCGAGGCGGGCGCCTCGAAGGCTGCGATCTGCCATTGTGTGGTCCTCTCGTCGCTGTCAGGTATAACGTCTCAGTCTGTGCGCTTCATCCACACGACGGCGCTCCCTGCCGGATTCACAGTGGAATCTCAGCGCCGCGTAAGGGCGAAGTCCTAGCTGACGGCTCAGCGACTCGGTAACGCCGCGAGGGCGAGGTCTGCGTGGTCCGTGACGATGCCATCGACGCCCAGCCCGACGAGTCGGTGCATGGTCGCGATATCGTTCACGGTCCACACGTGCACCTCGACGCCGCGCGCATGTGCGGCGTCAAGAAGCGCACGGGTGAGGACCCGAATCCGTCCGAAGCGCTCCGGGATCTGGAGGGCGTCGATGTCGCGCAAGTCCACGGGGAGACGTGCGGTGGAGAGGAGAAGCGAACGGGCGATGAAGGAGCGCCCGGCGGAGGTCGCGGGACGTACCTCCGCACCCGCGCGAAGCACGGCGGCCACAGCCCGCTCGCGACGCCGGTCGGAGAAGCTCGTGAGGAGCACCCGCGAGGAGTGCGCGGCGAGGATGGGGCCGAGCGGTTCGGCAGCATCCTCCGACTTCACGTCGATGTTGAAGCGTGTCCGGGGGAACGCCTCCAGAGCCTCACGGACCGTCAGCAGACCACCGTGCGGAGCGAACATCGCGGATAGCTCCGCGGTCGTGACCTCGGCGATGCGGCGGGCATCGCCGAGGAAGCGTTCCAGTGTCGCGTCGTGAATGAGGACGACTTCCCCATCAGCCGTGATCCGACAGTCGGTCTCTATGAACACCGCCCCGGCCGCGTCTGCTGCGGCGAAGGCCAGCGCGGTGTTGTCCCACACGGAGGGATCCCCGCCCGCCGCGGTGGTGAGGCCGCGATGAGCGAGGATCCGGGGGAGCGCGGTGGACGCGAAGTAGGGGTGTGTCACGCGCCGGGTGTGGCCGCAGGAGGCTGACCGGAGCCGCCGCGTGCGGAGAAGGCGCCGCCGAAGCTCTTGAGCGCCTCCGTGAGTTCGCTGGGGATGATCCACAGCTTGCTTGACTGGCTCTCGCTGATCTTGGGGAGCATCTGCAGGTACTGGTAGGCGAGCAGCTTATCGTCCGGCGCGCCCTGGTGGATGGCGCTGAACACGCTCTGGATTGCTTCCGCCTCACCCTGCGCCCGCAGCACGGCGGCCTGCTTATCGCCTTCCGCGCGCAGGATCTCCGCCTGCCGTGCGCCCTCGGCCTCGAGGATCGCGGACTGCTTCGTTCCCTCCGCGGTGAGGATGACGGCACGACGGTCCCGCTCCGCACGCATCTGCTTCTCCATCGAGTCCTGGATGGAGACGGGTGGATCGATCGCCTTGAGCTCCACGCGTGAGACACGGATGCCCCATTTGCCCGTCGCCTCGTCAAGCACGACGCGCAGCTGGCCGTTGATCTCATCCCGGCTCGTGAGCGCCTCTTCGAGGTTGAGTCCACCCACGACGTTACGGAGGGTCGTGGTAGTGAGCTGTTCGACGGCACCGAGATAGTTAGCGATCTCGTAGGTCGCCGCGCGCGCATCCGTCACCTGGAAGTAGACGACGGTGTCGATGGAGACCAC
>JAATFJ010000004.1 GCA_015655255.1 Actinomycetales bacterium
CAGTCCAACTACTTCGTCGACTACTCGATCGTGCTCGCCGGCGTGCTGCTCTCGACCATCCCCCTGCTGCTCCTCTTCGTGTTCGCGGGCAAGCAACTGGTCAGCGGCATCATGCAGGGCGCAGTGAAGGGATGACCTCTATGACCTCGCGGACCTTCCCGGACCGTTTCCTCTTCGGCGCCGCGACGGCGGCGTACCAGATCGAGGGCGCGGCCTTCGAAGACGGGCGGACCGCCTCCATCTGGGATACGTTCTCCCGTGTACCCGGAGCGGTCATCGGCGCGGAGAACGGAGATGTGGCGTGCGACCACTATCACCGCTACCCCGCCGACGTCGCGCTCATGAAGGAGATGGGCCTGCAGACGTACCGCTTCTCCACCTCCTGGTCGCGTGTGCGGCCGGATGGGGGAGCGGTCAACCCGCAGGGCGTGGACTTCTACCAGCGCCTCGTCGACGAACTGCTTGCCGCCGACATCGCGCCCTGGCTCACGCTCTACCACTGGGACATGCCGCAGGCCCTCGAGGAGAAGGGCGGGTGGACCTCGCGGGATACCGCCGCGCGCTACCTCGAGTACGCCGCGACGATGCACGACGCACTCGGCGATCGCGTGCACTACTGGACCACGCTCAACGAGCCGTGGTGCTCCTCCTTCCTCTCCTACGCCGCGGGCGTGCACGCGCCGGGCCGGATGGATGTGGGCGACGGGCTCCTCGCCGCGCATCACCTCCTCCTCGCGCACGGCACGACCGTGCAGGAACTGCGCGAGCGCGACGCATCGCTCGAGGTGGGCATCACCCTCAACCTCACCGTCGCCGAGCCCGTCGACCCTAGCGACGCGAAGGATCTCGACGCCGCCCGCCGCCTGGACGGGCAGTTCAACCGCTGGTTCCTCGACCCGATCTTCCGCGGCAGCTACCCCGCGGACATCGCGGAGGACCTGCGTACCCGGCACCCGGAGGCGCACGCGCGTTGGGATGCCGCAGTGCAGGACGGCGACCTTGCGACCATCAGCGCGCCCCTCGACGCGCTCGGCGTGAACTACTATCACGGGGAGTACGTCACCGGTTCGGTGCCCGACCGGCCCGCGCCGGGCGGAGAGGCGCCAACCGACCGTGTGACGGCATCGCCGTTCCCCGTAGGCGAGGGCATCTACTGGGCCGACCGCGACCTTCCCCGCACGAACATGGGCTGGGAAGTGGAGCCGGAGGCGCTCACTCAGCTGCTGCAGCGTGTGGGGACGGAGTACGCGCCGGGGATCCCGCTCTATGTCACAGAGAACGGCGCGGCCTACGATGACGTGCGCGTGGGCGATACCGTCGCGGACACGGGGCGGACGGCGTTCCTGCGCGGTCACCTCGGGGCCACGCTCGATGCGATCGAGTCCGGGATCGACGTGCGCGGATACTTCTACTGGTCGTTCCTGGACAACTACGAGTGGGCGTGGGGATATGCCCAGCGCTTCGGTATCGTCTATGTGGACTACGCCTCGCAAGAGCGCGTCGTGAAGGAGAGCGGGAACGAGTACGCTCGCATCATTGCGGGTCGCTCGCTCTAGCCGGCACTCGGGGAGGAGGGCGCGGTGTCGTCACGTGCAACCATCGAAGAGGTGGCGGCTCTGGCGGGCGTCTCCCGCTCCACGGTATCGCGTGTCGTCAACGGCTCCACGGCCGTGAGCCCCGAAGCGCTCACAGCCGTGAATGCGGCCATCGCTCAGCTGAGCTACGTGCCCAATCGCGCCGCGCGCTCTCTCGCGAGCAGGCAGACGCACGCGATCGCCCTCATCGTCCCCGAGGACACCGAGCGATTCTTCGGCGACCCGTTCTTCGCCCTCATCGCGGGGGGAGTGACGGCGCGGCTGAACCGCTCGGACTATCTGCTCAACCTCCTCGTCGCGCGGGACGACCCCGGCGACAAGATGACGAGCTTCGTACGCGACGGCGGTGTGGACGGTGCCATCATCGTCTCCCATCACACGAGCGACGACTTCCTCGACCACATCGTCTCGGCCGTCCCCGTCGTGTTCGGCGGGCGCCCCGTGCGGGAGCGCGAGGACGACTATGTCATCGATGTGGACAACGTGCGAGGCGGGCACGAGGCCACGCAGCACCTCATCGCGCGCGGATGCCGCAGGATCGCGACGATCACTGGTCCGCTCACGATGCCCGCGCCCATGGACCGGCGACAGGGCTTCCTCGATGCGCTGTCCGCGGCGGGGCTCGCCCCCCTCGCGGAGGCGAACGGCTCATTCACCGAGACGGGTGGAGCGCTCGCGATGCGGCAGCTGCTCGCCCTCCCCGCACCGCCGGACGGCGTCTTCATCGCGAGCGACCTCATGGCGCGCGGCGCGCTCGCCGTGCTTCGTAACGAGGAGGTGCGCATCCCCGAGGACATCGCGATCGTCGGCTTCGACGACACACCCATCGCGCAGACCGTGACGCCGCAGCTCACGACGATCCGTCAGCCCGTCTTCCACCAGGGCGAGACGCTCGCGAGCGTGCTCCTGGACCGCCTCGCCGGGCGGTCCCCCGCGCACATGACGACCCTCCCCACCGAGCTCATCGTCCGTGAGTCCGCGTAGCGTCGCCGCTCCCGCTGCGTATCGTCGCTCCCATTCTCCTGCTGTGCGCCGCGGCTCCTCTCTTCTTTCGTCGAGCCACCCACGTGTTACCGAGCCACCACCCAAACTGCGGGAATACGTGGGTAGTTCGGCGGGATGTGGGTGGCTCGGTGGAGGGGAATGGGCGATCCCGGGGCGGGCGAAGGGTGCGCGGACGCGGCGGGATCGACGTCGCGGGGCGGATGCCGCTGTGCAGATGCGGGCTCTGCGGCGGTGCGGACATGGGGGGGAAAGGACGTGGGGGGGAAAGACGCGGCGGTGCGGACGCGGCGGAGCGAAGGGCTCGGCGGTGCGGACGCGGCGGAGCGAAGGGCTCGGCGGAGGGGATGCGGGGTGGAGCTCGGCGGATCGGCGCGCGAAGAAGGGAAGCTCAGCGAAGGAAGAGGGTCGCGGCGGTGATCCCGAGGGAGAGGAGGATCACGGCGGCGGTCCCCACGATGGCGAGGAGGGACTGCCGGTTCCGCCCGGCGAGGCGCTGCCCGGCGAGTCCGATCCCGACGCCGGCGCGTGCGGCGAGGGCATCGTCGTCTCGGTAGAGCTCTGTGCGCGCGGCGAAGCGGCGGTGGAACTCCTCCGCGAGGACGAGCGCCGCCGTCATGGTCTCGGGACGGTCGAAGCGTGTTCGCTCCGGCAGGTAGACGTAGAGCGTGCGCCCGACGAGTTCGAGCTCCGCGCCGGAGGCGAGGTCGAGGACGCGGGCCATGAGATCGGGGGTGAAAATGTACAGCGCATCCGCCTCATAGCCGGAGGGCACGAACAACCGGAAGCGCGTCGCAAAGTCGCCCTCCAGCGCCATCGTCGCGGCCCCGCGACCGAGTCCGAAGGTGGGGATGACGCTGCGCCGCCGGTTCGCGAGCACGATTTGCGGCACCGCCGCCGGGAGCGGAAGCTCCAGGAAGGCGAACGGACGCTGCATGGTCGCCCTCTCATCGCCGCGGGAGACGGAGTAATGGTGGCCCAGTTCGAACGGTAGCCGCGGGTCGTCGCTCCCGACGACGCCGCGTTCCCGGCCGCGCGTGACGCGTGTGAAGGCGGCTCCCTGCCGCCCCGTGTGCTCGAGGAGATCGGCATAGGCCCAGCCATTCGCCCACGCGAAGGAGGCGATCTTGGCGCGCCGCGCAAGTCCGACGGCATACGCGCAGAACCCTACGGCGGGGAGAAGGCCGTAGGCGGCGGCGATGAGAGGGAGGAAGGGTGCCTGTGCGAGAACGCCGATGCGATCGAGGATCCAGAGCCCCGCGATGAGCATCGCGGCGAGCAGGAGCACGCCGAACAGCACAGTGACGAACCGTCGGAAGACCGGGATCCGCGCATCCTGTTCGTAGGCGAGGAGCTGCGCCATGCCCACAGTGCTGCGCAGCGGGCTGAGGTCG
>JAATFJ010000183.1 GCA_015655255.1 Actinomycetales bacterium
CAGGTGACCAGCGCCGCGAGCCCCTTCTCGGTGATCGCGACGACCGTGGCGCGTGAGTCGGAGGGGTCGCTTGACCGGCGGACAAGATCGTGTCTTTCGAGCTCTCCCACCAGCCGAGTCATTCCGGGTTGCGTCGTGCGCGCCTGACGCGCCAGCTCGCCGAGGCGGAGTTTCCGCTCACGGCTCAGCACGCTGAGCACGCGCCATTGGGCCGAGGGCGCCTCATTCCCCGCTTCCTGCGCGGCGATTCGCGCCAGCGCGTGCGCGGCGAGCACGAAGGAGGGGATGATCTCGTCGCGATCCATACCAAAGAGTGTATATCGGCTGGTATGTATGTCGGAGTGACCCGCTGGCAGCGGTCACCAAAAAGGTCGCCGACAGCGGAGGCGGGAATCCTGTCCCGGGGCGCGTGCGAGGAAACCGCCGCCTCAGGCGCGGTTCTTCTTGACGGCCTTCTCCGCGGCCTTGAACTGCTTCTTCTGCTTCTTCGCCTGCTTCGCGGCGAGCGGGGAGTCCGGGGCGACGATGATGCCGCGATCCTCCCTGCGCATGTCCACGAGTGCGCCGATCGCGAGGGCGAGGGTGATGCCCCAGCTCGCCCAGGCGAGGAGAGCTCGCCACGTGACGGGAGCCTCCCGCGTTCCGCGAAGCAGTGAGAAGCCCGCGGTGAGTGCGCCGATGAGTCCCGTGCCGAAGAGATAACGCATGGGAACACGCTACTCGGAGTACGCCCGAGAGTAGAATAACCACGGCGCTTCTGCGCCATCAGCTGTGTATCTACCGGCCGTCGGCATTCCGGCGGACAGCGGCGACACCCGATCCCGCGTCCGCGACGTGAGGAGAGCCATGACCCAGATACACACCGACCGCACGCCGGGACTCATCTCCGAAGCGGGCATCCACTACTTTCTCATCGCCTTCGTCGCACGACTGCCGTTCGCGATGATGGTCGTCGGCGTTCTCACCGTCATCGTCTCCGCACGCGGTTCGCTCGCACTCGGTGGCATCACCTCCGCCGTCGTTGGCGTCGGAACGGCGCTCTGCGGCCCCCTCCTCGGCGCGGCAGCGGATCGCTACGGGCAGCGGAGGGTGCTTGCCGTGCTCGCGGTGCTCAACGCCGCGGCGCTCGCGTGCTTCGCCGTCGTCGTCTATTCTCCGTCTCCCTACGCGATCCTCCTCCTCACGGCGTTCGCGATCGGAGCGACGGCGCCGCAGGTCGCCCCCATGTCCCGCTCCCGGCTCGTGACGATCATCGCCGACCGACTCCCCGCGCAGCGGAGAGAGCGCACGCTGTCCCGAACCATGGCCTACGAGTCCGCTGCGGACGAGACCGTCTTCGTCTTCGGTCCCTTCGTCGTGGGGCTGCTTGCCTCCGCCATCGCCCCCTGGGCGCCGCTCGTCATCGCCGCTGTGCTCACTCTTCTCTCCGTCGGCGCCTTCGCCCTGCATCCCAGCGGGAGGATCGTCTCGGCGGAGCGCTCGACCGACGGTGCGGCGCCCTCCGCGGTGATCGAGCTTTTCCGCCCGCGCTTGTTCGTCGTCGTCGTGGGGATCCTCGGTGTGGGACTCTTCTTCGGCGGCATGCTCACCTCGCTCACCTCCTTCATGGCCGATCGCGGAGCCTCCGATCAAGCGGGACTCCTCTACGGCATTATGGGGATTGGTTCGGCACTTCTCGCCCTCGGCGTCGCCTGGCTCCCCGCCCGGTTCTCCCTGTGGCTGCGCTGGCTCGTGTTCTCCGCCGTGCTTCTCAGCGGGTCGGTGCTGCTGCGATTCGTCGACTCACCCGCTGAGATGATGGTCGCTCTCGCGATCATGGGCGTCGGCATCGGCCCCACCCTCGTCACGCTGTACAGTCTCGGCGCCGAACGCAGTCCGCGAGGTCGCTCCGCCACCGTCATGACAATGCTCGGTTCCGGTGTCATCGTCGGACAGTCGATCGGCGCGGCGATTACAGGCGAGGTGGCCGAGAGCGTCGGTACGGAGGCGGCACTCCTCGTGCCGCTCTGCGCGGCGGCGATCGCGCTCGCGGCGAGTGTCATCCATTGGTTCCTCGGCGGGAGCCGTCGCGCGGCCATCCGTCCCGAGCTCGCCTAGCGTGCCCGCGACGGCGCCATCCTCGATAGCCTGGGGAGAAGACCGCGAAGCAGAGGAGAGCGCATGACCGCCGCAGAACTGGTCGTCGTCGCCAACAGGCTTCCCGTGGATCGGATCGTGGGGGAGGACGGATCCTCCTCATGGCGCACATCCCCCGGGGGCCTTGTCGCCGCGCTCGAACCGGTCATGCAGGGTGTTAACGGCGCGTGGGTCGGCTGGCCCGGGCAGGCAGATCTCGTTCTCGACGAGTTCACGGCGAACGGCATCCGGCTCGTCCCCATCCCGCTGTCCGCGGAGGAATTCGCCGAGTACTACGAGGGGTTCGCCAACGACACCATCTGGCCGCTCTACCACGACGTCATCGCTCCGCCGCAGTACCACCGGGAGTGGTGGGACGCCTATGTGACGGTCAACCGCCGCTTCGCCGAGGCCGCAGCCCGGGTGGTGGCACCGAATGGCACCGTCTGGGTGCACGATTATCAGCTGCAGCTCGTCCCCGCCTTCGTGCGAGAGCTGCGGCCGGATGTGACGATCGGCTACTTCCACCACATCCCCTTCCCCGCCCACGGCATCTACGCACAACTCCCGTGGCGGGATCAGGTCCTTAAGGGCCTGCTCGGTGCCGATGTCATCGGCTTCCAGCGAGCACAGGATGCGAGCTACTTCCTTGCAGCCGTGCGTCGCCGCCTGAAGTACGAGGTGAAGGCCTCGGCCGTCGCCGTGCCCGACGCTGGCTCTGTGCGGACCATCACCGTCCGCGCGTTCCCCATCTCCATCAACACTGCGCCGTACCTCGA
>JAATFJ010000001.1 GCA_015655255.1 Actinomycetales bacterium
CGCGAAGAACTCGGAGAACGTGCCGGTTCGCCGCACGGTCACGGGTAGGCTGGGAAGCCGATCCTCGGTGCCGAAAGCGATTCGGCGCACCAGTTCGACGCAACAGTAAGGAGCGGCTCTTCGTGGCTGAATATATCTACTCGATGGTGCGCGCCCGCAAGGCGGTCGGCGACAAGCTCATCCTCGACGACGTCACGATGGCCTTCCTCCCCGGAGCGAAGATCGGCATGGTCGGCCCCAACGGCGCAGGAAAGTCGACGATCCTCAAGATCATGGCGGGCCTCGACCACCCCTCCAACGGTGAGGCCGTGCTCACGCCGGGCTTCTCCGTCGGCATCCTCATGCAGGAGCCGGAGCTGGACGAGTCCAAGACGGTCCTGGAGAACATCCAGGAGGGCGTCGCGATCAAGGGAAAGCTCGACCGTTTCAACGAGATCTCCGCGCTCATGTCGGATCCCGATGCCTACTTCGACACACTCCTCGCCGAAATGGGCGTGCTCCAGGAGGAGATCGACGCCGCCGACGGCTGGGACCTCGACTCCCAGCTCGAACAGGCGATGGATGCGCTGCGCACCCCCCCGGGAGACGCGAACGTCGCCCAGCTCTCCGGTGGTGAGCGTCGCCGCGTCGCCCTCGCCAAGCTCCTCCTGCAGAAGCCCGACCTCCTGCTCCTCGACGAGCCCACCAACCACCTCGATGCCGAGAGCGTGCTCTGGCTCGAACAGCATCTGCAGTCGTACAAAGGCGCCGTCATCGCCGTGACTCACGACCGGTATTTCCTCGACAACGTCGCGGAGTGGATCGCCGAGGTCGACCGTGGACGCCTCATCGGTTACGAGGGCAACTACTCCACGTACCTGGAGAAGAAGGCGGAACGCCTCGACGTCCAGGGCAAGAAGGATGCCAAGCTCGCCAAGCGTCTCAAAGACGAGCTCGAATGGGTGCGTTCCAGCGCCAAGGGACGTCAGACGAAGTCGAAGGCACGACTCGCGCGCTATGAGGAGATGGCGGCGGAGGCGGAGCGGACGCGAAAGCTCGACTTCGAGGAGATTCAGATCCCCGTGGGCCCGCGTCTGGGGAACGTCGTCATCGAGGCGAAGAACCTGCAGAAGGGTTTCGGAGACCGCTCCCTCATCGATGGGCTGAGTTTTAGCCTGCCGCCCAATGGCATCGTCGGTGTCATTGGCCCGAACGGTGTCGGAAAGACCACATTGTTCAAGACGATCGTCGGCCTGGAGCCTCTCGATGGCGGCGAGCTGAAGATCGGCGAGACGGTCAAGATCAGCTATGTCGACCAGACCCGCGCGAACATCGACCCGAACAAGAGTCTCTGGGAGGTCGTCTCCGACGGACTCGACATCATTGTCGTAGGGAAGACTGAGATCCCCTCGCGCGCGTACGTCTCCAAGTTCGGCTTCAAGGGACCGGACCAGCAGAAGAAGGCCGGCATCCTCTCCGGCGGTGAGCGCAACCGCCTCAACCTCGCTCTCACCCTCAAAGAGGGCGGCAACCTGCTTCTCCTCGACGAGCCGACCAACGACCTCGATGTGGAGACGCTGCAGTCCCTAGAGAATGCTCTCCTGGAGTTCCCCGGCTGCGCCGTGGTCATCACGCACGACCGGTGGTTCCTCGACCGCATCGCGACGCACATCCTCGCCTACGAGGGCACCGATGAGAAGCCCGACCAGTGGCACTGGTTCGAGGGGAACTTCGAGGCCTACGAACAGAACAAGATCGAGCGCCTCGGCTCGGACGCGGCCAAGCCACACCGCTCCACCCACCGGAAGCTAACTCGTGACTGAGGAGCGGGCGGGGGAGACGCAGCGCCTGCATATCCCCATTCATCTGCGCTGGGGCGATCTCGACGCGTTCAACCACGTGAACAACACCTCGATGCTGAAGCTTCTCGAAGAGGCGCGCGTGCGCACCTTTTGGGTGGCCGATGCCGGTGACACCGCGCCATCGACCGCGGTCATCCGCAGCGGGATCTCCGCGGGTTCGCTGACACTGATCGCCCGCCAGGAGATCGAGTATCTGGCACCGGTGCCGTATCGTCGCGAGTCGCTGGACATCCAGCTGTGGTTCGGCAAGATCGGCGGTTCGAGCATCGACGTCTGCTACGAGGTGTTCAGCCCCATCGGCGACAGCCCGCAGACGCTTTACGCCCGCGCGACGTCGGTGGTCGTGATGGTCGACGCGCAGACGGGTCGGCCGACCCGGCTCTCCGCGGAGATGCGATCGGCGTGGACTCCGTACCTGGGCGATCCGATCGTCTACGGCCACCGTCGCTGAGCTCAGTCCTGTTCGGGCACCCGGACCATGATCTCCTGCGCGACCGACGCGATCAGAAGCCCGGCCCGGTCGAAGATGCGGCCGGTC
>JAATFJ010000053.1 GCA_015655255.1 Actinomycetales bacterium
CGCTCCCGTATCCAGGTCTTCCAGGGCGTCGTCATCGGCCGCCAGGGTGACGGTGTGCGCGAGACCTTCACGGTCCGCAAGATCAGCTTCCAGGTGGGCGTCGAGCGCACCTTCCCCGTGCACAGCCCCGTGATCGACCACATCGAGCTCGTCACGCGTGGCGACGTGCGCCGCGCGAAGCTCTATTACCTCCGCAACCTGCGCGGCAAGAAGGCGAAGATCAAGGAGAAGCGCGACAACTGATCTGCGTCCTCTTCGAGCACCCCGTGACACGATTGTCGCGGGGTGCTCTGTTTTCCGCCAAGTGTGCGAACCTTATTAGTGCTGCTGCGACGGCCCACGCCAAAGGATCACGATGACAACAGAATCAGCCCCCGATGTCTCGCCACGGCGGCGCCGGGGAATCCTGATCTTCCTCCGCGATGTCGTCGTCATCGTCCTCATCGCGGCGCTCGTGTCCTTTCTCGTGAAGAGTTTCGTCGTCCGGTCGTTCTACATCCCCTCCGCCTCGATGGAGAACACACTGCTCATCAACGATCGGATCCTCGTCGACGAGCTCACCCCACACTGGTCGGGGTACGAGCGCGGCGATATCGTCGTGTTCCAGGATCCGGGCGGGTGGCTGTTGCCGACCCAGGATACGCAGGAGCGCGCGCCGCTCGTCGAGTTCTTCGATGGCATTCTCACCTTTATTGGCCTCTCTGCCGCGGATTCGGAGGACCATCTCGTCAAGCGGATCATCGGGCTTCCCGGAGACCACGTCGTATGCTGCAACACCCTGGGTCAGATCACGATCAACGGCGTCGCCGTCGATGAGAGCTCCTATCTGAAGCTCGAGGGGGGAAGCGATAATGCCTCGAAGGATCCCTTTGACGTCACCGTTCCCGACGACTCACTGTGGCTTCTCGGCGACAACAGGAACCGCTCTCAGGACGCGCGCGCCCATCAGGACCTGCCCACGGGCGGGTTCGTGCCCATCGAGAACGTCGTGGGCAGAGCGTTCCTCACCACTTGGCCGCTGGGCCGATTCGGGCTCATCGACGAGCATCACGAGATCTTCCGGGGCGTGCCCGACGAGGAATCGGACGACGAGTGATCGAGCCGACCCTCGAGCGCGAGCGGGAGCTTCTGCAGCAGGCCGACGTCGTCATCGCGCTCGATGAAGTGGGGCGCGGTGCGCTCGCCGGGCCGGTCGCCGTGGGTGCAGCGGTCGTCGATGCCGCCGTGCTGCGCACGGATATCCCGTCCGGGCTGCGCGACTCCAAGCTCATCCCCGAGCGTCGTCGCCCCGAGGCCGCACGTCGCGCGGAGGAGTGGGTGCGGGCCTCCGGCGTTGGATGGGCCGAGGCCGGAGACGTCGATGCGCAGGGAATCATCCGTGCGTTGGGCCTCGCCGCGTCGCGGGCGATCCTCTCGGTCGCCGCGACGATCGATCCGGGCAGCCGGGTCGTCGTGCTGCTCGACGGCAATCACGACTACGTCTCCGCCGTGCATCCCACGCCGCTTCTCGTGCGCACGGCGATCAAGGCCGACAGGGACTGCGCTGCGGTCTCCGCGGCCTCCGTCATCGCGAAGGTTGCGCGCGACCAGCTCATGATCGCCGCGCATACTCAGTACCCGCCCTACAGCTGGGAGCGCAATAAGGGCTATGCGAGCGCCGAGCATCGCGCGGCGATCCGTGAGTGGGGGCTCTCTCCGCTGCATCGTTCGTCGTGGGCGATCACCGATGCCCCTGCTTTGTTCTGACCCGTGTGCTTTTGCCTCCTAGGATGGAGTGATCATGGATGAAGAGGCATTCGACGACTACGACCGGGAGCTGGAGCTCGCCCTGTTCCGCGAGTACCGAGACGTCGTTGCGCAGTTCCAGTACGTCGTCGAGACGGAGCGGCGCTTCTACCTCGCCAATGAGGTCAACGTCGTCCGGCGCGACACGGAGCACGACTTCTACTTCGAGATCTCGATGAGTGATGTGTGGGTGTGGGACATCTACCGCGCCGATCGCTTCGTGAAGGCGGTGCGGGTGCTCACCTTCAAGGACGTCAACGTGGAAGAGCTGCAGCGTCGCGAGTTCGAGCTTCCCGAGGAGCTGTCCCTCGACGGGAAGTGACCTGCGGGGCACTTCCTGCACAGATCGTTTTTCTGAGGAGTTCTCCCCAGTTCCGTTGATTCGGCGGCACGCGGGGAACAGCATCGATACACGACGACGAGGCTGTCGTCATGGCAGCGAAAGACGACCTCGGACGTGCCGGGGAAGAACGTGCGGCGGAGTACCTGCGTGCGCAGGGGGACGACATCCTCGACTGCAATTGGCGATGCCCGCTCGGTGAGATCGATATCGTCGCGCGCAGTGGCCCGGTGATCTGCATCGTCGAGGTAAAGACGCGGTCGGGCCTCGGCTTCGGGCATCCTTTCGAGGCGGTCGATGAGCGCAAGCGCCGCCGCCTCTGGAGGCTCGCCGCGGCTTGGGCCGTAGCACACCCCGACGAGGCACGAGGGCGAGAGCTGCGGATCGATATCCTCGCCATCGTCGGCCCCGAGCCCGCATCCGGGACGATCGAGCACCTGCGGGATCTCCGATGAAGACGACACGGACGTGGTCGGTCGCGCTCACCGGCATGGAGGGACACCTCGTGGAGATCGAGGCGGATGTGTCCCCGCAGACACCGGACTTCAAGATCATCGGGCTGCCGGACAAGGCGCTGGGCGAGGCCGCGCAGCGGGTGCGGAACGCCTGCAGCAACGCCGGGCTGGAGCTTCCTCGCCGCCGGCTCACCGTCAATCTCTCGCCCGCAGGTCTCCCCAAACAGGGCGCGGGCTTCGACCTCGGCATCGCGGTCGCCGCGGTCGCCACAGAGAGTGGCCTCGATGCGCAGTCGATCTCCCGCACCGTGCATCTGGGCGAGCTGGGGCTCGACGGGCGGTTGCGCCCCGTGCGCGGCGTGCTGCCCGCCGTGTATGCGGCCGTGTGTGCGGGTTTCGAACGCGTGATCGTGCCGTGGGGGAACGCCGCGGAGGCGCGCCTCGTGCCCGGGGCGGAAGTGCGGGCGGCGGCCTCGCTCGCGGAGGTCGCACGCTGGCATGGCGCCGAGATCGACGCGGCGGAGGTAGAGCCCGTTCCCGCGGCCGTGGCGCCGCGTGCAGAGCCGGACCCGCTCGACCTCAGCGATGTCGTGGGGCAGGAGGATGCCGTCGACGCACTCATCGTCGCGGCGGCGGGTGGGCATCATCTGCTGTTGAGCGGTCCACCGGGCGCCGGAAAGACGATGCTCGCGCGTCGCTTGCCGGGAATCCTGCCGCTGCTGTCCGAGGAGGAGGCGCTCGAGGTCGCTGCGATCCGATCGCTCTCCGGCGAACCCGTGACGGGCCTCGACCGCGTGCCGCCGCTGCAGGCGCCGCATCACAGTGCTTCCGTCGCCGCGCTCGTGGGCGGAGGGTCACGTTCCGTGCGCCCGGGGGCGATCGTTCGTGCTCATCGCGGCGTGCTCTTCCTCGACGAGGCCGCGGAGTATCTGCGGCCCGTGCTGGACGCACTGCGGCAGCCTCTGGAGACGGGGAGCATCGTGATCGACCGGGCGGGCTTCTCCGCGCGGTTCCCCGCACGGTTCCAGCTCGTGGCAGCGACGAATCCCTGTCCGTGCGGGAACTACGGAGTGCGCGGTGCCGAGTGCCTGTGTCCGCCGAGTGCGATCCGACGATACGCCGATCGGCTCTCTGGGCCGCTGCGGGACCGCATCGATATCGAACTGCACGTCACCCGGGTCTCTGCGGGAGCGGCGGTATCGGCCGCGCGCGGCGCGGTGACGACCGAGGCGGCGCTCACGCGCGTCCGTACAGCTCGGGAGCAGGCGGCCGTACGATGGGCGGCGACGCCGTGGCGCGTCAACGCCGCGGTCCCGGGAGCCCTGCTCCGGCAAGCGCCACTGCGTCTTCCCGCCACGGCGAGGGCGGCGCTTGATCGGGCGCTGGAGCGGGGAGCGCTGACGTTGCGCGGCTATGACCGGGTGCTGCGCGTGTCCTGGACACTCGCC
>JAATFJ010000003.1 GCA_015655255.1 Actinomycetales bacterium
CATTTATCCTTGTTCACTTCAATAACGCCGTCTACCATACTGAGGGCTCCGGTGATGCAGCTCTTTACACAAAGCGGTTCTTCACAGTGACGGCAGGAATCGCGCAGGCGATACCGACCGAGCCCCCCGACGGCCCCGCTTACGAGGGACGCCTTCTCGATCGCGCAGACGAGGAGGTCGTCGACCAGGGCGCCGCCTTCGACATCCGTACGCTCCTCAGCAGGCGGGCCGTGATCGGTCTCGTCGGCGTCGGTGCGGGCGCCGTCGTACTCGCCGCCTGCACCTCGACCTCGCCCACATCGAGCAGCACGGCCACGACGACGGCGACGCCCACCACGACCCCGGAGGCGACGGCGACATCCACGCCAGAGGCGACCACGACCGTCACGCTCCCCGCGGCCGAGATCCCCGACGAGACGGCGGGCCCCTACCCCGGAGACGGCTCCAACGGTCCCGACATCCTCGAGCAGTCCGGCATCGTCCGGCAGGACATCCGCACGAACATCGACGGCAGTGCCACGGCGACGGGCGTGCCGCTCACGTTCTCGTTCACGATCCTCGACATGGCGAACGGTGATGTGCCCTTCGTCGGTGTGGCCGTCTATGCCTGGCACTGCACCTCCGAGGGCGACTACTCGATGTACTCCGAGGGCATCGAAGACGCCACCTATCTCCGAGGGGTACAGGTCACCGATGAGGATGGTGTCGTCTCGTACACGTCGATCTTCCCCGGCTGCTACTCGGGGCGGTGGCCGCACATCCACTTCGAGGTGTATCCCGATGTGGATTCGATCACCGACTCCACCAACGCCATCGCCACCTCGCAGCTCGCCGTCCCCGAGGAGGCCTGCACGGCGGTCTACGCCCGCAGCGACTACGGGAACTCCGCGCAGAACCTCGCGAGCATCACGCTCGACACCGACAACGTCTTCGGGGAGGACGGCGGCGCGCTGCAGCTGGCCACGATCTCCGGCGACGCGACGAACGGCTACATCGCCTCCCTCGTCGTCCGCGTCGACACGACCACAGAGCCCACATCCGGGTCCGCGCCCAGCGGCGGCGGACAGCCGCCGACGAACTGATCGTCGCATCGAGAATCAGGAGAGATCATGCTGCAGAACTTCACCGGCTGGCACGCCCTCATCGTCCTCGCCATCGTCGTCCTCATCTTCGGGGCCGCCAAACTCCCCGCCCTCGCCCGCAGCGTCGGGCAGTCGATGCGCATCCTCAAATCCGAGTCGACGGAGCAGGCGCCCGCCGAGACGGAGCGCGTCGACCCCTCGCGTGCCCTGGATGTGGTCGTTCCCACCGCGGATGCCGCGGATGCCGCGGGGGAGCGCTCCGGCGCCGACTCCCGTCGCGCGCCCGAGACCACGGCGGTGAACGTCATCGAGCGGGAACGCCCGTGACCACTCTCGCCGCCCCCTCGCTCGCATCGGCGCCGGCACCGGCCGCCCGGATGCCCCTCTCCGCGCATCTGCGGGAGGCGCGCATCCGGGCGCTCCGTGCCGCCATCGCCCTCGCGGTGGGGACGGTCGTCGGGTATGCCCTCTCCGCACAGGTGCTCGATGTGCTCCGCGAACCCATCTCCGCGCTCGCGGAGTCGCGGAACGCGAGTCTCAACTACGACAGTCTCACGGGAGCCTTCGACCTGAAGGTGCGCATCGCGCTCGCCGTCGGCGTCGCGATATCGAGTCCGGTGTGGCTGTTCGAGCTCTTCGGATTCCTCGCACCGGGGCTCACCCGCGGGGAGAGGAAGGGCGTCTTCGGATTCCTTGCCGCCGCCGTCCCACTGTTCGCCGCGGGATGTGCGATGGGCCTCGCGCTCTTCCCCCGCATGGTCGCGCTCCTCGCGAGCTTCGCCTCGGCGGAGGACAGCACTCTGCTGCAGGCCTCGTACTACGTCGACTTCGTCGTGAAGATCGTCCTGGCGATGGGGGTCGCCTTCGTGCTGCCCGTCTTCCTCGTGGCCTTCAATCTGCTCGGGCTGCTGTCGGCGAAGACGCTCGCGGGGAGCTGGCGCATCGTCACCGTCGCCATCGTCCTGTTCAGCGCGATGGCGACGCCCGCCGCGGACGTGCTCTCGATGTTCCTCGTCGCCGTCCCCATGCTGCTGCTCTTCCTCGCCGCACTGCTCATCGCCGCCCTGCACGACCGCGCAGTCTCGAAGAACTCGAAGAGAGAGGAGTGAACGATGTTCGGGCTCACGCTGGAGAAGCTCCTCGTCGTGGGGATCATCGCCGCCCTCATCATCGGCCAGCAGCGGCTGCCGCGCTACGCGGTGCACCTGGCCGTGTTCGCCCGGCGGATGCGGGACGTGCTCGGCGAGGTGAAGAGCCGCGCCGAGGAGGAGAGCGGGCTCAGCGCCGCAGAGTGGGCATCGATGGATCCGCGCCGCTACGATCCCCGGCGCATCATCCGCGATGCGCTGGAGGGCTCCGAGATTCGGACGGCCATTCGCGATGGTTCGCACGTCCCCTTCTCCGATCCGGATCCCGAGGCTCGGGGTGGCGATGCCGCGACCTTCGTTGATACGACGCGACCGTCCGAGACCGTCACACGAATGGACACCGGAGAAGTCCTTACCGGCTCGGCGTCGGAGCGACCCGCCGAATCCCTCGTACCCGCCGATTCGCCTGCTGAGGAGGAACCCTCCGCGGACGCGCCCATCGCTCCTGCCCCCACAGGGCACTGGGTCGTGGCCGGGACCTCGGGGCATCCACGACGAGTGTGGGTCGACGACGCGCTGGGCGCGGAGGAAGCGGAGGGGTGAGGACCGGTCGGGGGAGCGATCCTCTCGCCGGTCAGATCTCCTCGGGGGTGTGGATGAGCGAGAGGATCTCCTGGGTGAGGGCTTGGAACTCGGGGGTCGCGATCATGTGCGGGGAGCGGGGACGCGGGAGATCGACGCGGAACTCCTGGCGGATCCGCCCGGGCCGCGGCGTCATGACGACGACGCGGTCGGAGGTGTAGACGGCCTCCTCGATGTCGTGCGTGATGAGCAGGACGGTCATCCTGTGGCGCTCCCACACCTGGGTGAGCCACTCCTGCATCGATCGCCGGGTCAGTGCATCGAGCGCGCCGAACGGCTCGTCCATGAGGAGGACGGATGGCCCGTAGGAGAGTGATCGGGCCAGGGCCACCCGCTGCTGCATCCCCCCAGACAGCTCCGACGGGTACGCGCCTGCGAAGTCGGCGAGCCCGACCTGATCGAGCGCCCCCAGCGCACGATCCTTCCGCTCCTTCGCCGACGACTCCTCACCTCGCAGCGCGAACTCGACGTTCTTCCCGGCCGTCAGCCAGGGCAGCAGCGTCGCCTGTTGGAAGACGACCCCGCGGTCGCGGCCGGGGCCGAGCACTTCGCTCCCGCCGCTCTCCACCGTCCCCGTCGTCGGCTCCTCGAGCCCCGCGATGATGGACAGCAGTGTGCTCTTTCCGCAGCCCGATGTGCCCACGACGGAGACGAACTCGTTCTCCGCGAGGGACAGATCGATTCCCGCGAGCGCCTCGACCTCTCCGAACCTCTTGGTGACGCCGGAGACGCGCACACTCTCCACGGCGGCGTTCATCGTCCGCTCCTCTCGTAACGGAACAGGGCCCTGCCGAGCCTGCGCATGATCTGGTCGAAGATGAGGCCCAGCGCGCCCAGCACGAGCACGTAGCCGATGATGAGGTCGGTCGCGAGATAGCGCTGACCGATCGTGATGCGGTATCCCATACCGGTCGTCGCCGCCACGAGCTCCGCCATGACGACCCACGTCCACGCCCAGCCCAGGCACACGCGCAGGGCATCCCAGATGCGGGGGGCGGCGGCGAGGAAGACGATGCGCAGGAGGATCTGGAAGCGGTTCATGCCGAGCGTCGCCCCGAGGTTCTGGAACGAGGCGGGCACGGTGCGCACGGCGTCGGCGACCATGAGCACGAGCTGGAAGAACGTGCCCAGCCAGATGATGACGAACTTCTGGGTGTCGTCGGTGCCCACCCAGATGATCGTGAGGGGGACGAAGGCGACGACGGGCATGTACCGGATGAAGTCCATGAGCGGTTCGAGTGCCGCCTCCACGCGGGGCAGCGCCCCCATGAGCACTCCGAGGGGAACGGCCATGACGACGGCGATGAGGTAGCCGCCCATGACGCGGTACACGCTCGCGCCAAGGTCTTCCCAGAGCTCCCCGTTGGCGATCTGCTCCCCCAGCGCACTCGCGACGGCCTGGGGGGAGGGGAGGAAGATCTCCCGTACGCCGCTGTAGGTGGCGACGAGCCACCACACGATGATGAGGACGACGAAGGTCGCCACGGCGGTGAGGATGTAGGAGAGACGGGACAGGCGCGGCGCGAGGACCGGGCGGCGACGCTTCGTCGCCGCCCGGTCGGTGCCGCTGACAGAGGGATTCACGGTGCTGATCGGTGCCTTTTCTGCGTGCTGCCGCTTATTCGACGAACTGGCTGTCGATGAGGGAGGCGAGGTCGTCCTGCTCGCTCTCGATGATGCCGGCGGAGAACGCCGCCTTGTCCACGAGCGGGACGATGGTCTGGGCGTAGTCGCCGTCGAGGAAGGTCGCGTTCTCCTCGAGCGTGTAGTAATGCACGCCGTCGAACGCCGTGATGAGGTCTTCGCGGGCGGAGCCGATGTTCTCGGCGATGATCTCCTGCGCCTCCTCGGTGTTCTCGGCGTAGTACTCGACGGCGGGGCCCCACGCATCCACGACAGCCTGGACGAGGTCCGGCTTCTCGGCGATGGCCTCGTTCGTCGCCACGATGACGTCGGAGATGAGCCCTTCGTTCTCCGCGGCGGTGTACAGCTTCGTGAAGTCGCCCGCCGAGGACGCCTCGGAGATATAGGGCTCGTAGGTCACGGCGACGGGGACCTGGCCGGAGGCGAGGGCCGTCGCGGCCTCGCCGGGAGACATGGGGACGGGCGTGATGTCGTCGAGGGAGAGCCCGGCACTGGAGAGCGCGTCGTTGAGGAGCAGATGTGAGACCGACCCCTCCTCGAAGGCGACCTGCTTGCCCGCGAGGTCTTCCACGGAGGTGATCGAGGAATCGGTGAGGATGGCATCGGCCGTGAGGGAGGCGTCCAGCAGGAGGATGACGGTGATGTCGAGGCAGCTCTCGACGAGGCGCAGCACCTCCTGCGAGGCGAGGTTCGCGATGTCCACGCGGCCGGAGGCGAGGGCGGCCGCGCCGTCGGCATCGTTGTCGAAGTTCATGAACTCGACCTCGACGCCCGCATCGGCGAAGAAGCCCTGATCCTGGGCGACGTACCAGGGTCCGTAGCCCAGCCAGGGCTCCGTGGCCATCGTGATGGTGCCGGTCGTCGTGCTGTCCTCGGCGGTGTCGGAGGCGCCGGTGCCGGAGGCGCAACCCGCGAGGGCGATCCCGAGCGTGCTCGTGAGGGCGATGCCGGAGAGCACGCGCGTTCGGGCGGTGGTGAAGCGGGACGAAGAGGACATGCTCACTCCTTGGAGAGGGGGACAGGGGCTGCCGCGGGTTTTCACGGTCGGGCTATGCGGACAGTCTGAGCGAGGACGAGACACACGGCCAAATAGGGAGGAGCGAGGATCTGCATCAGTTTTCGTGATGCAAACTCGTTGCAACGCCAACGAAACATATGCGAAACATCGTCGGCTCCGGACTCATACGGACGCGGCGTCCTCGGAAGAGGGCGCGCGGAACAGCCCGCGGCACGCCTCGGCGAAGGCGGCGGCCTTCCTGCTCTGGACTCCCTCGCGCAGCCAGGCGAGCGCGATCGACAGCGGAGGCGGGGAATCGCGGATGGGGATGCTCACGAGCCGCCCTCCCGTGTAGGTCTGATCGTGCGCCGGTCGTTGGTTGAGCACGGTGAAGGCCGTGCTGTGCGCCACGACGGCCCGGACGGACTCGAAGCCCGCGGAGCGGAAGAACACGCGAGGGGCGAGCCTGCGGTCCCGGAAGGCCCCCAGGAAGTACTCGCGGCTCACCGGGATGTCGAGGAGGGCGAGCGGGTACTCGGTGAGCTCCTCGAGGGCAACGTCGGTGTGGGCGGCGAGGGGATGGGTCGTGGAGACCGCGGCGTAGAGCGGGGCGAGGGCGAGGTGCTCCGTGGCGATCTCCGCGTGATCCAGGCCGATGTCGTAGGTGAGCGCGATCTCCACGGAGCGCTCCGAGAGCGCGCGGGAGACCTCGGCGGCGGGCAGCTCATGGATGTCCAGCACGATGCCCTCGTGCCGCTCCGCGAGCGCGGCGAGCACGCGGGGCATGGAGAAGGGGGCGATGGTCGAGAAGAAGGCGACGGGGAGACGGCCCGCGAGCGTCCGCGGGCCCACCTCGTCCACGGCGTCGTCGAGGGCCGCGAGGATCGCCCTCGCGCGGGGGAGGAGGCTCTGCCCCTGGGCCGTGAGGGCGAGCGGCTTCCCTCGTCTCCTCACGAGCAGCGTGGTGTCGAGGGCCTTCTCGAGGGCGGCGATGGAGGTGGAGATGGCCGACTGGGCGACGTAGAGCTCCGCCGCAGCGTCGGTCATGGTGCCCAGCTCCGCGGTGCGCACGAAGTAGGCCAGTTGGGTAAGCGTCACATCACGCAGTCGGGGCATCGGGGGAGTCCTTCCTCGTTCAGTCTCCGGTCTTCAAGTTTCCCATATGTTTCATCGATGTGACAGGGGCGTTGATATCTGAATTTCTTATCCCGGTCATCGAAGCCGGACATTTGCGAGTCCCCTCCGTCGCCCCAAACACTGGAGGCGCGCCCAGCGCAGCAGACCAGAAGAATGGTGGAGGTTGAAAAATGCTCGAGGAGATCGAGGTCCTCATCGTCGGTGGCGGACAGGCCGGTATCGCGATGAGCGAGCACTTGAGTGAGCGAGGCGTCCCGCACCTCGTGCTGGAGCGGAGCCGCATCGCCGAGCGCTGGCGCTCCGAGCGCTGGGACTCCCTCGTCGCCAACGGCCCCGCCTGGCACGACCGTTTCCCCGGACGCGCCTTCGAGGGGAACCAGGACCGTTTCCCCTCGAAGGACGAGGTCGCCGAGTACTTCGTCGCCTACGCCGGGCAGATCGGCGCCCCTGTGCGGGAAGGGGTCGAGGTGACCTCGGTACGACGCCGTGACGGCGAAGCCGGCTTCGTCGTGGAGACCGCGGAGGGCACCGTCCACGCCCGTTTCGTCGTCGCGGCGACGGGGGCGTTCCAGAAGGGGGCGATCCCCCCGATCGTCCCGGAGAGCGCCGGTCTCACGCAGCTCCACTCGAGCGAGTACCGCAACCCCGCGCAGTTGCCCGCGGGAGCCGTCCTCGTCGTGGGGGCGGGCTCCTCCGGCGTCCAGATCGCGGCGGAGCTGCGCGAAGCGGGCCGCGAGGTCTTCCTCTCCGTCGGTCCGCACGACCGCCCGCCGCGACGCTACCGCGGGCGCGACAACGTGTGGTGGCTCGGTGTGCTGGGGAAGTGGGAGGCCGCGGCTCCCCCCGAGGGCGCCGAGCACGTCACGATCGCGGTGAGCGGGGCGGACGGAGGGCACACCGTGGACTTCCGCGCGCTCGCGGCCGAGGGCATCACGCTCGTCGGCCGGACGATGGGTTACGAGGACGGCGTCCTGCGCTTCGCCGGTGATCTCCGCGACAACGTCCACGCGGGCGATGCGGACTACCTCGCCGTCCTCGACGAGGCCGACGCCTACATCGCCCGCAATGGCCTCGACCTCCCCGAGGAGCCCGAGGCGCGGGATCTCGGTCCCGATCCCGCATGCGTGAGCGAACCGGTGCTGACCCTCGATCTCGCCGAGGCCGGGGTGACGACCGTCGTCTGGGCAACGGGCTTCGTCTCCGACTACGACTGGCTTCCGGAGAGCGCGCTCGAGGGGAACGGTCGTCCCCGTCACCAGCGCGGTGTCTCCGCAGAACCGGGGATCTATTTCTTGGGCCTTCCGTGGCAGTCCCGCCGAGGATCGACCTTCATCTGGGGAGTGTGGCACGACGCGGAGTACGTCGCGGAGCACATCGCGATCCAGCGTGGCTACGCCGCTTATGAGGGGACCGCCGCGCGCGTCGTCCCGGAACTGGAGGACGCCCGATGAGCACGCACACGCGCATCCGCCCCTTCAACACGAAGGAGACCTACCCCGAGCAGAACCTCGACAACGATCTGTGCCAGGCCGTCGTCGCGGGCGACGTCGTCTATCTCCGGGGGCAGATCGGCCAGGACCTGGACACGCGCGAGAACGTCGGCGTGGGAGACGTGGAGGCGCAGGCCGAGCGGGCGATGGCGAACATCGACCTGCTCCTGCGCGAGGCGGGCGGCACGATCGCCGATGTCGTCAAGGTCATCGTCTACCTCACCGACATCCGCTTCCGCGAGCCCGTGTACCGCGTCATGGGACGCTGGCTGCGCGGCGTCCACCCCGTCTCCACCGGCATCGTCGTCTCCGCCCTCGCCCGGCCGGAGTGGCTCGTGGAGATCGATGCGACGGCCGTGCTCACGGCCGAGGAGCGCATCGCGCTCGCAGAAGGGAGCGGTCGGTGACCTTCTCCCTCGTCGCGCGCGACGCGCGCACCGGATCCTTCGGGATCGTCATCAGTTCCTCCAGTCCGGCCGTGGCCTCGCGCTGCGCTCATCTGAAGGCCGGCGTGGGTGCGTGCGCCTCGCAGAACGTCACCCATCCTGGTCTCGGGGATGTCGTCCTCGCGGCGCTCGCCGAGGGTCGCAGCGCCACCGAGGCGGTGGCGATCGCACGCGAGAGCGACCACTTCGCGGAATTCCGCCAGCTCACGGCCGTCGACGCCGCGGGCGGTGTCGCGGTGCACTCCGGTCGGCGGGCGCTGGGCACCTTCGGCTCCTTCGCGGGGGAGGGAGCGCTCGCGGCGGGGAACATGCTCGCCTCGCTCGCCGTCCTGGAGGGGATGGTGGGCGCCTTCTCCGCCTCGTCCGCGACGTTCGAGGAGCGCCTTCTCGCCGCATACCGAGCCGGTGTCGCCGCAGGGGGCGAGGAGGGGCCGGTGCGCTCAGCGGGTCTCGCCGTTGTGGACGCGGCCTCCTGGCGCACGACGGATCTGCGGGTGGACGACCACGACGACCCCCTCGCGGAGCTGTCCCGGCTCGTCGACATCTGGTTGCCGCAGAAGGCCGACTACCTCACGCGCGCGCTTTCACCGGAAGCCGCGCCCTCCTACGGAGTGCCGGGGGACCTGTGAACGCGGACGCCCTCGCCGAGCGCGTCCGTGCCGTCGTGGAGCGGTCGCGCGATGACCTCGTGCGCGTGAGCCACGACCTGCACGCGCATCCGGAGATCCGCTGGGAGGAGCACCGCTCCGCCGCTCTCCTGTGCGCGGAGGCGGAGCGCGCCGGATTCTCTGTCGAGCGCGAGGCCGGGGGCCTGACCACGGCCTTCCTCGCGCGGCGGGGGGCGGGTGCCGTGACGGTGGGGGTCTTCGCCGAGTACGACGCGCTCCCCGGCCTCGGCCACGCGTGCGGACACAACGTCATCGCCGCGGCCGCCCTCGGAGCGGCCACGGCGCTCGCCGAGGTCGCGGACGAACTGGGTCTCACGGTCGTCCTCGTCGGCTCGCCCGCGGAGGAGGGCGGTGGGGGGAAGATCCTCCTCCAGGAGGCCGGTGTCCTCGACGACCTCGATCTCGCACTCATGGTCCATCCTGGCCCCGACGATGTCATCGCCGCCGTCCCCCGCGCGGTCGCGCACGCCGATGTGCACTACGAGGGCATCGGCGCGCACGCCGCGGCGTACCCGGAGGAAGGAGTCAACGCCGCGGACGCCTTCACCGTCGCCCAGATCGCTATCGGCCTGCTCCGCCAGCAATTGCCCGATCATGCCCGCGTGCACGGCATCGTCACAGAGGCGGGGACGGCGCCCAATGCGATCCCGGAGCGGGCGAGCGGGCACTGGTACGTCCGCGCCGCCGACCTCTCGGAACTCGATGTCCTCGTGCGGCGCGTGCATGCGTGCTTCGCCGCGGGGGCGCTCGCGACGGGGTGCACGCTCTCCTTCCGGGAGACGAGCCCGCGCTACTCGCAGTTCCGCACGGATCCCGCACTCTCCGCGGCCTTCGCACGGCGCGCGGCCGCCAGGGGACGCACGATGGCAGAGGGCGGTCCCGCCGGTATGCACACGGCGTCCACCGACATGGGCAACGTCTCGCTGCGCACGCGCGCCATCCACCCCTATCTCTCGATCGACTCCGGTGGCGTCTCCAACCACCAGGCGGCCTTCCACGACGCCGCGGCGACGCCGGCGGCCGATCGTACGATCGTCGACGGGGCGATCATCCTAGCGCAGGCCGTCGTCGACGTCGTGTGCGCGGAACAAGGCGTCGGGGGAGACGATAGTGCGGGGGAGAGCAGAGGAGATGCGCATGCAGGGCACTGACTGGCAGGAGAAGGCGCGGGGGCTCCGCGCCCCCGAAGGACTCGTCATCGGCGGCGGGATGCGTCCCGCGCTGTCGGGGTTGACGCTCGAGAGCGTCAACCCCGCGACCGGTGAGGTGCTTGGCACCGTGCCGCGGGGCGCCGCCGCGGACATCGACGCGGCGGTCGCGGCCGCCAGGACCGCCTTCGAAGCGGGCGGCTGGTCGCGCTGCGCGCCGGGATCGCGCAAGCGGACGCTGCTCCGGCTCGCGGAACTCATCGAGGAGCACTCCGCTGAGCTCGCCCTCTGGGACAGCCTCGACGGAGGCAAGCTCATCGCCGACACCTACGGGGCTGACATTCCCGGTGCCGCGGCGATCTTGCGCTGGTACGCCGAGGCCATCGACAAGCTCTACGGCGAGGTCGCACCCACCGGCCCCGGGGCCCTTGCGACGATCACGCGGGAACCGCTCGGCGTCGTCGGCGCCGTGGTGCCGTGGAACTACCCGCTCGAGATGGCGATGTGGAAGGTCGCGCCCGCCCTCGCGGCGGGGAACAGCGTCGTTCTCAAGCCCGCGGAGGAGACGCCCTTCTCCGCGCTCGTCCTCGGGCGCCTCGCCCTCGAAGCGGGCGTCCCTGACGGTGTCTTCAACGTCGTCACGGGGCTCGGGCCGGAGGCGGGGGAGGCGCTCGGGCGGCACGAGGACGTCGACGCCATCGTGTTCACGGGATCCACAGCCGTGGGAAAGCGGTTCCTGTCCTACGCCGCGGAATCGAACCTCAAGCAGGTCTGGCCGGAGTGCGGGGGGAAGAGCGCGAACCTCGTCTTCCCCGAGATCGCGGATCTGGATGCCGCAGCGGATCTCGCCGCCGCGGGCGTCTTCACCTGCGCGGGTCAGGTCTGCTCCGCGAACTCTCGGCTGCTCGTGCACGAGGACATCTACGATGACTTCGTCGCGCGCGTCGTCTCGCGGGCGGAGGCGCACGTCGTGGGGGACCCTCTGGACGCAGCGACGACCCTCGGTCCGCTCGTGAGCGCGGCGCAGCGCGATCGCGTGGCGGGGTATGTCGCGCGGGCGCGGGCGGGCGGCGCAGAGCTCGTCGCCGGGGGTGGGCGCCCAGCCGGTCTGCCAGACGGCGGCTTCTACCTCGCCCCCACAGTCTTCGCCGGAGTGGGGCCGGAGGACGAGCTGTTCCGCGAGGAGGTGTTCGGACCGGTCCTCGCGATCACGCGGTTCTCCGACGAGGTGGAGGCGATCGCGCTCGCGAACAGCAGTCGCTACGGGCTCGCCGCCTCGGTGTTCAGCGACGACCTCCGCCGCGCGCACCGCGTCGCGGGGCTCCTGCAGGCCGGGACCGTCTCGGTCAACACCGTGGACGCCCTTGATGTCACCGTCCCCTTCGGCGGCGTCAAGCAGTCCGGTTATGGACGGGACCTGTCCCTGCATGCGCTCGACAAGTTCACGTCCCTCAAGACCACCTGGTTCGCGCTATGAGCCGCCCGCATAGAAGGAGCCTCCCATGACCGTTCTCTCCCCGGATGAGGCGCTGTCCTCCTACGACTACGTCATCGTCGGCGGCGGGACGGCCGGATGCCTGCTCGCCGCGCGCCTCAGCGAGGATCCCGAGGTGACGGTCGCGCTCATCGAGGCGGGTCCCAGCGACGCGGAGGAGCCGCGCGCCATCGCGATCCGCCGCTGGGACGAGATGGTGGAGTCGGAGTACGACCTCGACTACCGCAGCGTGCCCAACGAACGAGGGAACTCCGACATCCGCCAGGCGCGCATGCGCATCCTCGGCGGCTGTTCCACGGCCAACACGATGATCATGTGGCGGCCGCTCGCGGGCGACCTCGAGGAGTGGGCGGCGCTCGGCGTCGAAGGCTGGGACCTCGAGACCCTGAGCGCCGCCTACGACCGCGTGGCGGCGAGTCACCAGGTCGTCGTCCCCGCTGACCAGAATCCGCACCTGCGTCGCGTCATCGACGCCGCCTCCGCTGCGCTCGACATCCCTGTCACGGACGGCTGGGACACGGCGCCGATCTTCCGCGGCGCGGGGTTCTTCGACATCGCCTACGACCCCGAGACGAACGCGCGGGGCTCGTCCTCGCGCGTGTACCTGCACGCGAGCGGTGCGATCGAACGGCCGAACCTGCACGTGATCCTCTCGGGGCTCGTCCAGTCGCTCGTCCTGGACGAGGAGGAGGGGCTGCGCGCGACCGGCGTGCGGCTCTCCGGCGCCGTCGTCTCCGCACGGCGCGAGGTCATCCTCAGCGCGGGCGCCATCGACTCGCCCGCGTTGCTCCTGCGTTCCGGTATCGGCCCGCGTGCGGTGCTGGAGGCGGCGGGCGTGGAGACGGTGCGGGATCCGCCGGGTGTCGGCGAGAACCTGCAGGACCACGCCGAGGGACTCCTGGTCTGGGAGATCGACGGTCCGATCGAGGGCACGAAGGCGACGGGCTGGGACGCCGGCTATGTCTATACGCTCGACGACGACGGCGCGCTCCCGGACTTCTCCACGCATATTCCCGTGGAGGCATGGACCGTGCACGCCGAGAGCCGCGGCGTCGACGTCCCCGAGAACGTCATGAGTCTCGTCCCCAACGTGTGCAAGCCCGCGAGCCGCGGAAGGGTGTGGATCGAGAGCCCCTCCGCGGAGGACGCTCCCCGCATCGACTACCGCTCCTTCACGGATCCGGAGGGGCACGACGAGCGCACGATCGTCGCGGCGGCGCGGTTCGCCCGCCGGGTCGTGGAGAGCGCCCCGCTCGCGGCGCACATCGTTCGGGAGGTCTTCCCCGGTCCGCAGGCGCAGACCGATGAGGAGCTCTCCGAACTGCTGCGCGCGACCCACCAGACGGTGTACCACGTGTCCTGCACGTGCGCGATGGGCGCGGACGACGACCCGGGGGCCGTGCTCGACTCGGAGTTGCGTGTCCGCGGAGTGCAGGGGCTGCGCGTCGTCGACGCCTCGTCCTTCCCGACCCTGACGGCGCTCAACCCGGTCGGCACGTTCCTCGCCCTCGCGGAGCGCGCGGCCGACCTCATTCGGTTTCCGTGACCCGGTGCTGCGGTGAACGGCTGCGTCGGCAGTCGCCTCTGAATTCACGCGGCGACGATCCCCCTTTTCGCAACTCTCAGCGGATGCCGCGATCGTGCCATGATCCGTCGGCTCTATCGACGGCGAAATGGATGGGGATGCCTCGACCGGTGAGCTCGTTCACAACCTGCGTGTGAGGATGATGAGCGCCGCGCCCACCGGTGGCGTGGCTCGCCTCGATCGTGACCAAGCGCAGGTTGGGGAGAGCATCCCACAGAGGAGCGGCGGAATCGTGGTGCGATCCGTGGTGCGGCGCCGATGCCACGCCGACACGGTCAAAGCGGCTCGCGCCCAGAGAGCTCCGCAGCGCGTCGACATGGGCGGCGCGGAGGAGTCCGGCGTCGCCCGTCCCGAGCCAGGCAGGTGCGACGGGCACGGCGTCGGGATCGCCTGAGAGGTGCCGCCAGCCTCGCCGGTGTCGGGCCCATGCGTAGGGCGAGACGGGGCCCGAGTAGACGCATAGCGTTGAAAGGTTCGCTCCTGTGCGTGCACTCGACGAGCGGGCGGACGCTCCGAGTGTGCGATGATGCGCCTGAACTGATCTGTGGAACTGATTGACGAGAGAGGAATCGGCTGCGAGCTTGAGGAGATCGTCTTTTGTGCAGCGATCAAGAGGTTTTCCGATGGCCTTCTCCACATCTGTTCGGACGGCCTGCGATCCGGCGAGCGTCGACGCCGTGACCCAGGGGCGGATCTCCCAGAGCCTTTCCTCTTCATTTCCCTGCGCCACGGAGGCGATTACGCCTCGGCCGTCGATCGCGGAGGAAACCTGCACATCGGCATCGCTGTCGGCGTTCACGCCACCGGGGATGGTGAGCGGGAGAGGCTCCTCGTTCGCGGGGACGAAGTCGACTTCTGCCCCCGCAAAGCGCTCAGCGAACATCGACCCGGGATCGACGACCCAGTTCGTATACGCCCCCGCGTCCGGTGAGTCAGAAGAAGTGAGCGCGAAGAGCGCTTCGACGGGAGTGAGGATCGGCGCCCAGACGTGGCCGACCTGGATCCCTTTCTTTCCCAGCTCCTGGGATAAGAGGTCGAGGCCGTTGATGTGATCTTTGTCGAAATGCGATATCGCCAGCACGTCGATTCGAGCGCCATCGGGGATCATCCGGAGCATCCGTGAAATTGCCGGAGCGAGCGCCGGACCAGGGTGAGCACGGATCCCCGAGCCGCAATCGTAGATCATCCTCAGCGTCGTTTCGTCGCCGAGGAGTTTCGCATCTGGCCGAGTGACTCTCTGGAAACGGATGGACTGGGAATGCATGCCTCCCTGCCCAACACCCCACTGATGCCCGGAGAACCGATAGCTGCCCTGCCACATTCTGATGCCGTCCTTCCGTTTTTCTTTCACGGTAGTGCGTGGAGAGAACGGTGATTCGGTCATGGCGTCCATCCCCGCGCATGCGACTGTTGGTTTCAAGCCGTGGTGCTAACGGGTATCGCTTTGGAGATCGAGTGCCTCTCCGTCCGCTGGAGAGGAGCCGCCGGCACGCGCTTAGCTCGTCATGCCACGGACGTCGTTCTCGTCGACATAGCTCATCGTGTGTCGACGACGTCGACAATCGCACGAAGACCCCGGAACGATCACTGGCTCAGCCAGATCCCCGGGGTTTCGTCTTGCTCGCTGACGTGAGCCGGCTCGTCGTACCGTCCGGAAGACTGCCGACTCCGAGGGCTACTGCCCGCCGTCAGCTCAAGGGTACAGTGCGTCCCCGACGTTGCCAGCGATCCCGTTACCGGCACAAAACCGGCACGACCTCTTCGAGGAGCTGTGCAGGGGCGTCCTTCGTCTCGCCGTGCTCGTTCAATCAACCCCCACCAGGGCAAAGCAAAACCCCCGCCATGTAGAAGCTAGGCGAGGGTTTCTGGGACCGTTGTAACTACGGTCCGTGTGGCTCCGACGGGCGTCGATCCCGTGACCTCACGATTTTCAGTCGTGCGCTCTACCAACTGAGCTACAGAGCCGTGCGGCAACTCAACAACAACTGCCGCGTTCGAAACGAAGGGCCTCCTCGAAAGAAGGCCCGTCGCTCGTAGCGACCCTGACGGGACTTGAACCCGCGACCTCCGCCGTGACAGGGCGGCACGCTAACCAACTGTGCTACAGGGCCATAAC
>JAATFJ010000340.1 GCA_015655255.1 Actinomycetales bacterium
GTGGGTGCGGGGTAGAAGATCGTCACGCCTTACTTCTCGATGATCTCCCACCAGCGACCGGGATGCGGGCTCTCTGGCGTGCCCTCGTAGAGCACCTGGGTCGCGCCGTTCGCGAGCGGGCCATAGGCGACATAGCTGTGTCCCGTGATCCAGCCGACATCGGCCGTGCACCAGAACACGTCCGTCTCGGGGTGCAGATCGAAGACGTTGCGATGCGTGAAGGCGGCCTGCGTGAGGTAGCCGCCGGACGTGTGCAGGATGCCTTTGGGCTTGCCTGTCGTCCCCGAGGTGTAGAGGATGAACAGCGGGTTCTCTGCGGGGAAGGGCTGCGGCTCGTGCTCGGCGGAGGCGGCGGGGACGACGTCGTGCCACCACAGGTCCCGGCCATCGACCCAGTCGACCTCGTTGCCACCGCGCCGCACCACGATGACGTGCTCGATGGTCTGCTGCTCGCCCGTCCCGCGGTCGGAGAGTGCCTGATCGACGGCGGGCTTGAGGGGGGAGACGCGGCCCTTACGATAGCCGCCGTCTGCCGTGATGACGACCTTGGCGCCCGCGTCGTCGATACGGGAGCGGAGGCTGTCGGCGCTGAACCCGCCGAAGACGACAGAGTGGATCGCGCCGAGCCGCGCGACGGCGAGCATCGAGACGATCGCCTCGGGGATCATCGGCAGGTAGATCGCCACGCGGTCGCCCTGCCCGATGCCCAATCCCTCGAGGACGTTGGCGGTGCGCTTCACCTCATCGGTGAGCTCGGCGTAGGTGATGCGGCGTTCGTCTCCCGGCTCGCCCTCCCAGAGGATCGCGACGCGGTCGCCGTTTCCCGCGGCGACATGGCGGTCGAGGCAGTTCTCCGCGACGTTGAGCTTGCCGTCGTCGAACCACTTCGCGAAGGGCGGCGTCGACCAGTCCAGCACGCGCGTGAAGGGCTTCTGCCAGTGCAGCAGCTCGCGCGCCTGATCTCCCCAGAACCCCTCCCGGTCCGCCTTCGCGCGCTCGTAGAGTTTGGCGGTGGCGACGGCCTGCGCGGCGAACTCCGCCGTCGGGGCGAAGCGGCGGCTCTCGTGGAAGAGGTGATCGATCTGGCTGCTCATTTGCGTGCGCTCCCTTGCGACGACAACGAGGTCGCGCACGCGCGACCGAGGACAGGGCGAATCTATCCCCGGCGTCCGCGAGCGGAATACTGCCGAAAGTGGGTAACGCGAGCGGCAGGACAACGTCCCTAGGAGCGCGTAGTACACTCGTCCTCGGCCAAAAATACCCTTTTCTGGCTTTTGCGCGCCCGTTTCCCCCGACGTGGCGTGCGCCCGAAGGCGGCATCTCATTCCCCCCGTGAGATGTCGCCTTCCCCTTTGCCGCGGACTGCACTCTTCCTGCACAAAAAACCCGTGAGACAACCTGCCCACAGGTCAGGGTTTTCCGCGAAGGGCGTACCCGCTACCGCGGCTACCGTCGCAGGCATGACCGATCCCTTCGTCCTCCGCCCGCGACGCGTGGACACCCTCACCGCGACCCCGATCCTCGACCCCGCCTTCGGCCCGCTCGCCGTGCACTGCGCGGACGAACGGGTGACGGATCTGTTCCTCAACGGTGCCCGCGGGCTCTTCATCGATCGGGGAGCGGGGGCGGAGCCCGTGCCCGGGTGGAGCGCCTCGGAGCGCGAAGTCCGCGATCTCGCCGTCGCTCTCATCGGCGCGGGCGGGCGGCACCTCGACGATCAGTCGCCGCTCGTCGACGTGCGCCTGGACTCCGGCATCCGCGTGCACGCTGTCCTCGCCCCCGTCGCGACGGGCGGCACCGCGCTCTCTGTGCGGATACCGCGGATCTATGCGCCCGACCTCGAGGCGCTCGCGGCGCTGGGCTCCTTTGCACCCCGGCAGCAGTCGTGGTTGGCCGGCCTCGTCTCCGCACGGGCGAACATCCTCATCACGGGCGGCACGGGGACGGGGAAAACGACTCTCCTCGCCGCGCTTCTCGCGGATGTCCCGGCCACGGAGCGCATCGTCACCATCGAGGACGTCGCGGAACTGCGCCCCGTGCATCCCCATCGCGTCGCTCTGGAAGCGCGACAGGCGAACCTCGAGGGCGCAGGATCGATCACCCTCGCCCGGCTCGTCCGCGAGTCCTTGCGGATGCGCCCCGATCGCCTCATCGTCGGGGAGTGTCGCGGCGAAGAGGTGCGCGATCTCCTCACCGCCCTCAACACGGGGCACGACGGTGGCGCGGGAACGATGCACGCGAGCAGCCTCGCGGACGTCCCCGCCCGCCTGGAGGCACTTGGCGCACTCGCCGGGATGGATGCGGGAGCGCTCGCACGGCAGGCCGTGAGTGCCTTCACCGTCGTTGTGCACCTCGTCCGGGGGAGTGACGGCGTGCGTCGCCTCGCCCAGGCCGGCCGTTTCCGTCTCGATGGCGAGCGGCTCGCGATCGAGGAAGTGCAGCCATGGGGATGAAGAGACGATACGGCCGGGGTCGACGCACACCTGATGCCGCCGCGGAGGCCGCACGTGCCGCCGCCTCGGTGCGCACTCTTGCCGTCCTCCTCCACGCCGGGGCGACACCGCTCACCGCCTGGCAGCATCTCGCCGAGTCCGGCGACGAGGACGCCGCGGCGATCGTCGAACGCTGCGAGAACGGCACCACGCTCGTCTCCGCCATCGACGCCGCCGGTGGGGTGTGGAGCGACGTCGCCGCGGCCTGGGAGGTAGCGACGACGGTGGGCGCGCCGCTCGCGGAGATCCTGCGCGCGCTCGCGGAGTCGCTGCAGGACAGTGCCGTCGCCGCCGACGATGTCCGCGTCGCCCTCGCTGAGCCAGCCGGCACCGCCCGCCTCCTCCTCTGGATGCCCGTGGCGGGACTGCTGCTGGGCTTCGCCCTGGGGTTCGATACGCTGGGCGCCATCGCCACCCCCGGCGGCGGCGTTTGCGTCGCCGCCGGGCTTCTCCTCGTCGTGCTGGCCCGCGCCTGGACCGGGAGGCTGCTGCGCAGAGCCGCCGCGGGGGAGGGCACACCGGGCATGCGGGCGGAACTCGTCGCTGTGGGCCTCGCGGGCGGCGCATCGATCGAGCGGAGTCTGCGCCTCGTCGCTCAGAGCACCGCCCGTCGCTTCGACGACGAGGACGACACCCGACGTGTGCTCGACCTCTCCCGGTCAGCCGGTGTCCCCGCGGGCGAGCTGCTGCGCGCATCGGCCGCCCGCCAACGGCATGAAGCCCGGATGGCGGGGCGACTGCGTGCCGCAAAGCTCTCCGCGCAATTGCTCATCCCCCTGGGCGTGTGCACGCTGCCCGCCTTCCTCCTTCTCGGCGTGGCGCCGCTCGTGCTCAGCGTGCTGCGGGCCACCCCGATCCCGCTGTGAGCGGGAACCCTCGTCCCGCCGACCGGCGGGCGTTCCTCTCTATTAGTAAGGAGTACCTATGAAGACCATCCCCGTCCTCACCCGCCGTCGTGCGGCGGCCCTGTTCGCCGACGAATCCGGTGCGGCTACCGCTGAGTATGCCGTAGCGAAACAGCATTTAGGATAGTTCAATGGTCAAGAGGGGTCGAGGTGCGCGAAATGTGATCCGCGGCGCGATCTACGCACGAGTCAGTCGTGACCCAAACAACGCGTCTGAGAGTCCGGACCGCCAGATCTCGGAGTGCCGAAAGCTCGCTGCCGAGCTTGGCGTGGAAATCGTGGAGATCTACGTAGATCGAGGGCGATCGGCATACAGTCCAAAGGCCCACCGACCAGAGTTTGAGCGACTATGGGGCGGCATCAACGACGGCAAGGTCGATCATGTCTTCGTTTGGGCACTTGACAGACTGTTGAGGGCAGTCAGTTCCACCGCGATAAAGTTCCTGGAGGATGTCCGCGACAACAAGGTCCAGATCACGACGGTCAAGGAGCGGGCGCTGATGGGTGGGGACAGTGCCAGCGAGTTCATGCTGCACATGTACCTCAACCTGGCCCAACAGGAGTCTCAGCGAAAGAGCGAACGCATCAAGCCTGCACATGCTCAGATCGCGAGGGATGGACGCTGGTCGGGCGGAGTCCTCCCGGTCGGGTACCAGCGAGTCAAGGATCCAGCGGAGCCAGGCGGGTTCAAGACGGGGCACCTGGAGCTGCATCCCGTTGAGGCACCCGCGTTGAGAGACGCATACGAGCAACTCCTGCTCGGGCACTCAATGGCGTCAGTCACGCGCAAGTTCAATGCAGCGACAGGCCGGAAGCCACCGATCTCGCCACGCTCTCTCCGCAATGTGCTGACCTCGCCCGTTACTGCGGGTCGTCGCATCCACATCCCCGAGGCAGTCGACGACCCGTGGGCTGCAACGAAGAAGCGGCGTGACCCGACTCTCGACATCTTCAAAGCTTCAACTGAAGCCGTCTGGAAGCCCATACTGACGCCCAGCGAGTCTGCGAGGATCTGCGAGTTCTTCAACGACCCAACGAGAGACCGACGTGCTGGACGGCCGCCTACGGGCTCGATCTTGGCTGGCGTACTGAAATGCGCGGTCTGCAAGGAGTCACTCGGGTACAAGACGCAGAGCTACCAGTGCCGGAACCACTGCACGAGCCTGTCGACATCGA
>JAATFJ010000319.1 GCA_015655255.1 Actinomycetales bacterium
CGGCTACCGGCTCGACGAGATCCCCAACGACATCACGGGCGTGACGCACGCGAGCTTCGAGCCCACGCTCGACTACGTCGTCGTCAAGGCGCCGCGCTTCGCCTTCGAGAAATTCCCCGCGGCGGATACGACCCTTACGACGACCATGAAGTCGGTGGGCGAGGCGATGGCCATCGGGCGCAACTTCACGACGGCTCTGCAGAAGGCGCTCCGTTCGCTGGAGAAGCGCGGATCGAGCTTCCACTGGGGCGAGGAGGAGCGCTCCGTCGAGGAGCTGCTCCGGATCGCCGCACGCCCGACGGATGGACGCATCGTCGTGCTGCAGCAGGCGCTCCGCAAGGGCGCGACGGTCGAGCAGGCCTTCGAGTCCACCGCTATCGACCCCTGGTTCCTCGATCAGATCGTGCTCATCAACGAGGTCGCCGAGATCGTGCGGACGGCACCGGAACTCGATGCCGCGACGCTGCGCTACGCGAAGGAGCACGGATTCTCGGACCTCCAGCTGGCCGAGCTCCGCGGTATCACTGAGTCGGAGATGCGCGGTGTCCGCCACGGCATCGGCATCCGCCCCGTCTACAAGACGGTGGACACGTGTGCGGGGGAGTTCCCCGCCCTCACGCCCTACCACTACTCCAGCTACGACTTCGAGACCGAGGTCGCCCCCTCCGAGCGCACCAAGGTCGTCATCATCGGCTCCGGCCCCAACCGCATCGGTCAGGGCGTGGAGTTCGACTACTCCTGTGTGCACGCGTCCTTCGCGCTCTCGGATGCGGGCTACGAGACGGTCATGGTCAACTGCAACCCCGAGACCGTCTCCACCGACTACGACACCTCCGACCGGCTCTACTTTGAGCCGCTCACCCTGGAGGATGTCCTCGAAGTGCTCGACGCGGAGGCCGCGAGCGGCACGATCCTCGGCGTCGTCTGCCAGCTCGGCGGGCAGACGCCCCTGGGGCTTGCCAAGGGCATCGAGGAGGCCGGATACCGCGTGCTCGGCACGAGCCCGGAGGCGATCGACCTCGCGGAGGAGCGGGAGCTGTTCTCCCGGCTGCTCGACGAGGCGGGCCTTATCGCTCCGCGGCACGGCACGGCCGTGGACGTGGACGGCGCGGTGGCGGTTGCGGAGGATATCGGCTTCCCCGTGCTCGTGCGTCCCAGCTTCGTCCTCGGCGGGCGGGGCATGGAGATCGTCTACGACAGCGAGAGCCTGCGCGACTACTTCGTCCGCACGGCGGGCGAGGTCATCGTCGGTCCCGGTATGCCGCTCCTCGTCGACCGCTTCCTCGACGACGCCATCGAGATCGACGTCGACGCGCTCTACGACGGCGAGGAGCTGTTCGTCGGCGGCATCATGGAGCACCTGGAGGAGGCGGGCATCCACTCCGGCGACTCCAGTTGCACGCTGCCGCCCATCTCGCTGGGACGCTCCGACATCGACCGGGTGCGCACGGCGACGCTCGCGATCGCCGAGGGCGTGGGCGTGCGCGGTCTGCTCAACGTGCAGTTCGCGATCAGCGCCGGCGTGCTCTACGTCATCGAGGCGAACCCGCGGGCGAGCCGGACCGTGCCCTTCGTGTCGAAGGCGCTGGGGATCCCGCTCGCCAAGGCCGCGAGCCGCATCATGGCGGGCACGCGCATCGCCGCGCTGCGCGAGGAGGGACTGCTCCCGCCGCAGGACGGCTCCCGCATCCCGTTGGGCGCTCCCGTTGCGGTGAAGGAGGCCGTGCTGCCCTTCAAGCGCTTCCGCACCGTGGACGGCAAGATCGTCGACTCCGTCCTCGGCCCGGAGATGCGCTCCACGGGCGAGGTCATGGGCATCGACAAGGATTTCCCCACGGCCTTTGCGAAGAGCCAGGCGGCCGCCTACGGCGGGATGCCCACCTCGGGAACGGTGTTCATCTCTGTCGCCGACGCGGATAAGCGCGCCGTCATCCTGCCCGCGCACCGGCTCCACCAGCTCGGATTCACGATCGTTGCGACCGAGGGCACCGCGGAGATCCTCTCACGCAACGGCATCCCCGTGAGAATCGTGCAGAAGTACAACGAGACGAGCGAGAGCGGTGAGCAGAACATCGTCGACCTCATCAACGAAGGAGAGATCGACATCGTCGTGAACACCCCCAGCGGTGGTGTCGCCCGCGCCGACGGCTACGAGATCCGCGCCGCCGCCGTCGCCGCCGACAAGGCGCTGTTCACGACGATGGCCGTGCTCGGTGCGGCCGTGAGCGGAATGGACGTCGCCGATGGGGGCTTCGAGGTGAAGAGCCTGCAGGAGTACGAACGGGACCGGAAGGCACACGCATGATCGCAGCGTTCGGAGAGAGGCTCCGCACCGCACTGGCCCTGCACGGGCCGCTGTGCGTGGGCATCGACAAGGATTTCCCCACGGCCTTTGCGAAGAGCCAGGCGGCCGCCTACGGC
>JAATFJ010000039.1 GCA_015655255.1 Actinomycetales bacterium
GCCGCTCGTCATGAGCTGGAGGTAGTCGATAACGACCATCTTGAGCCCCACGCGCTGCTTGAGGCGGCGGCACTTCGCGCGGATCTCGACGAGCGTCATGTTGGGGCTGTCGTCAATGTACAGCGGGGCGTCGTTGATCCGTCCGCGCGTGGAGGCGACGGTCGTCCAGTCGCGCGGGTCGAGCGTGCCCTTGCGCATGTTCTGCAGCGGGATGGCTCCCTCCGCGCTCAGCAGGCGCATGGCGATCTCGCTCTTCCCCATCTCCAGGGAGAAGAAGATCGACGGCTCGTTGTGTCCGATGGAGGCGGCACGTGCGAAGTCGAGGGCGAGCGTCGACTTACCCATGGCGGGTCGCGCCGCGACGACGATCATCTGGCCGGGATGCAGGCCGTTGGTAAGCTCGTCGAGCTCTTTGAATCCGGTCGGGATGCCCGTCATGGCCCCGTCACGGCCGTTGGCCGCCTCGATCTCTTCGACGGCGGCGTCGACGGCGACGGTCAGCGGGACGTAGTCCTCCGCCTCCTGCGTGCCGGTGACGGAGTAAATCTCCGCCTGAGCGCTGTTGACGAGCTCCGTCGCATCACCCTGTCCGTCGTAGCCGAGCTGGACGATCCGGGTCCCTGCGTCGACGAGTCGGCGAAGGATGGCTCGCTCAGACACGATTCCTGCGTAGTAGCCCGCGTTGGCCGCAGTGGGCACGATCGAGGTGAGCGTGTGCAGGTAATCGGCGCCACCCGCCCGCCCGAGCTCGCCGGTCTTGATGAGCTCATCGGTGACGGCGACGACGTCGGTCGGCTCGCCCTTGGAGTAGAGCGAGAGGATCGCCTCGAAGATGAGCTCATGCTTGGGCACGTAGAAGTCAGCGCCCTTGAGGGTCTCGATGACATCGGCGACCGCATCCTTGGAGAGCAGCATGCCGCCCAGCGCGCTCTGCTCCGCAAGGAAGTCGTGCGGCGGGGTCCGCTCCGGCTGGCGCTGCCCTCCGAAACGCTCCTCCGTGATGTCGGCGATCGACACAGTGCTCCCTCCCGCGAGACCCCATCGGGCCTCCCCTGAAGATAAGCAGGGGCCTCGGACATCGGGTCGCTCGACCACGCTAGAAGGGTGTCAGCCCCGTCGCAACACCGCCTGTGGATAACTCTGTGGAGAGAATGCGGAGAACGCCGGAGTGTCTGTGCACAACGCATGTGGATAACCCTGGGGGAAGTCCTTTTTTCCTCTCGCTCTATCCTATCTGACCTGGGCTTTTATTACTCCCCACCCTGTGGACGGAAATCTGTTTCAACACCCACTTGAAGGTTCCCTGGGATACCGCACGCCTTGTGCACAACCTGGGGAAAGTCAAGTCCGTCTTTCATCGGGCGCGTCGTATAGTCACACGCCGTCTCAACCGTCACATCCTGCTCAGGAGCCACCGTGCGCGGCCTCAGGAAACAGCCCCCGGTTAACGCCGGATGCCGCCCACCCCGAGGGGAGGACGGCATCCGAGCGAAGGCGTTACTTCGCCGCGACCACCTGAAGTGTGATGACGGCGGTGACGTCGTCGTGCAGGCGCACGGTCGCCTCGTGCTCACCCGTCGCCTTGATGGGCGAGGTGATGTGCACCTTGCGCTTGTCGATGGATCCGAGCCCCGCGGCTGCGACGGCGTCCGCGATGTGCTCGTTCTTCACCGAGCCGAACAGACGACCGGCGGCGCCCGCCTTGACGGCGAGACGCACCTTGGTGGCCTCGAGCGCCGCCTTGAGGGCCGTGGCCTCATCCAGGTCGTGGATCTGACGCGCCTTGCGGGCGGTCTTGATCTGCTCGACCTGCTTTTCGCCACCGCGGGTCCACGCCGTAGCGAAGCCCTGGGGAATGAGGTAGTTCCGGGCGTACCCGTCCTTGACCTCGATCACGTCACCGGCACTTCCGAGCCCGGCGACCTCGTTCGTGAGAATCAGCTTTGCCATGTCGGTGCTCCTTAGCGGCCAGCGCCGGCGTAGGGCAGGAGCGCCATTTCGCGCGCGTTCTTGATCGCCTTGGCGATGAGACGCTGCTCCTGCACGGACACACCGGTGATACGACGGGCACGGATCTTCCCGCGCTCCGAGATGAACTTGCGAAGCGTCGCGACGTCCTTGTAGTCAATGACGCCGACGCGAATCGACTTCGCGGGGGCGACGGGCTTGCCGCCCTTCCGCGGCTTGCGGCGATCGCCGCTCGACTTTCCAGCCATGTTTCTTCCTTAGAGATGTACGGATGCCGGAGCATCCAGAGTCGTGATCAGAACGGGGTGTCGTCGCCGAAACTGCCCGGGGTACTCCACGCATCGGCGCTCGTCGACGAGCCGGGGGTCGACCACGGCTCTTCGGAGACCTGCTGCTGCGGGCGCTGCTGTCCGCCACCGCCGGAGGAGGCGGCGCGGGTGACCTGCGCCGTCGCGTATCGGAGGGAGGGGCCGATCTCATCGACTTCCAGCTCGATCGAGGTGCGCTGGTTGCCTTCACGGTCCTGGTAGGAGCGCTGGCGGAGACGCCCCTGCGCGATGACGCGAGAGCCCTTCGTCAGCGAGCCCGCCACATGCTCGGCGAACTCACGCCACACGGACGCGCGGAGGAACAGCGCTTCGCCGTCCTTCCACTCGTTGGCCTGGCGGTCGAAGGTGCGCGGCGTCGACGCGATGGTGAAGTTCGCCACCGGAAGCCCGTTCTGCGTGTAGCGCAGTTCGGGGTCGGCCGTGAGGTTGCCCACCACGGTGATGACGGTTTCGCCGGCCATGGTGCTTAGGCCTTCTCAGCCTTGGACTTGCGGGCGGCCTTCTCCTCGGAGCGCTTCGCCTCGGCGGCTACCTGGGCGATCGCTTCCTCAGCACGGAGGACCTTGGTGCGCATGATCTGCTCGTTGAGGCCCAACTGACGGTCGAGCTCCTGGGTAGCCTCGCTCGTCGCGGTGAAGTTCACGACGGCGTAGATGCCCTCGGTCTTCTTCTGGATCTCGTAAGCCAGACGGCGCTTACCCCAGATGTCGACCTTGTCGATCGAGCCACCATCGTTTGTGATGACCGTCAGGAACTTGTCGAGCGTCGGGGCGACCGTGCGCTCATCAATCTCGGGGGTCAGAATGACCATGAGTTCGTACTGGTGCGTCACTTACCCACCTCCTTCGGACTAGAACGGCTTCCGAGACTTTCCCGGAAGCAGGAGGGTGTGTGCACGTGTCCGATCCGGGCGCGCAGACGCGCGACGGAAATAGACAACCTGGGTAGTTTAGCGGAGTTCCGCGGCGGAGTCGACCGGGGGCGGCACGCATCTCGCCCCGCACCTTGGCAAGATAGAGGGAATACGTGCGGCCACCATGGGAGCGGCCGCAGGAGAGGGGACGCGCGATGCGCGCGAAGACATGGGGAATCGCCGCGGCTGCGCTCGCGGTCACGTTACTGACGGGCTGCTCTGCGGCAGAGGAGGA
>JAATFJ010000260.1 GCA_015655255.1 Actinomycetales bacterium
CTCGCGCGCGGTCTCGACGATCGCCGTCTCGTCGTCGCCCGTCACGAGGACGGCGCCGGCGTTGCGGTCCTCGTCTGCCCACGCGAAGCCCACCCAGATCGCCGCGTCGAGAACGCCTTGTCGCTCCGCCGCCGCACCCGCGGCGAGGAAGACGCTCCTCCCCGGCTCCACCATCGTCGAGGTGCGCTCGCCGGGCAAGAGGACGGGCACGCGCACCCAGGCCTTCTTCGGGCGACGGCCGCTCCGCAGCACCGAAACGAGGTTGCGGATCGACCGCTCCCGCGTCTCGGCGTTGTCGAGGTGCGGGGCGTGCCGATGGCTCGTCGCGAGGTCGGTGAGCTCTGCGAGCTCGCGGGAGAAGTTGCCGTGCGGATCCATCGACATCGAGATGACGACCCCGTCGCCGACGACCTCGCGGATGCGACGGAGCATGGCCTCCTCGTCCCTCATCCTTCCCGCGGTGTGCGAGGCGCCGTGCCAGTCCAGGTAGATGCCGTCGAGAGGCGCTGCAGCGTGCGCCGCCGCGATGCCGTCTACGATCTCCGCCGCGAAGCCGTCCCACGTCTCCGGGCTGATCGGGCCGCCCGCGCCGCCGATGGCGCGGAAGGTGGGAACCCACTCGATGCCCGCGGCCTCGTCGCCGAGGATGTCGTCGAAGTCATAGCGCGCCAGGATCTCCTCCCCCCGGGCGATCGTGAAGTCTTTCTCTGTGGAGACGAGCGTCGTGAACATACTCGATTCGAGGGCGTACCCGGCGACGGCGATGCGCATGGTTTTCCTTTCGATCAGGAGGAGGCGGGGATCAGGATCGGCTCGAGATCCGGCGTGAACCCGTCGTCGAGAGGCCAGATGGGGCGGACGACCCTGCGGTACTCGAGACGGTCGTAGTCGAGGTCGGTCCCGCCAGGGGTGAGCGCCATGAAGGCGCTACCGGCGGCGCGGGCCTGCCCCGTGAACAGGTAGCCGTTCTTCACGACGACGACGTCGTACCCCGCCGGGTCGAACCAGGCCAGACCCGGCCGCGGGTAGCCCGCATAGGACGGATCCTTCGTGGAGACGAAGTAGTGCCGCGACCACTGCACGGACACGGAGACGGGACCGTCGGAGAGGACGGCGGCGACGGGCCGGTCCTCACCGTAGACCCCCTCGATGAATCGCTCGACGCGCCAGCGGCCGGCGACGGGCGGGGCGAAGCGCGCGTCCACCGTCGCGCCGATCGCCCGGTCGAGCACGGCGCCGACCCCCGCGGTGAGCGCGACCTCGAAGGTCGCGGGATCGGTGAGCCCTGCGAACAGGATGCTCCGCCCCGAGGACAGGACATCCGCCCTGGCGATGGTGGAGTGGAGCGCGAAGGTGAGGTCGCCGGAGCCGCCGGCGGAGACGTTGTCTCCCGCGTCGCTCAGGTAGACGGGAGACGGCGGGTCCGTCATGACGAAGTCGAGCGCCTCCTCCCACGTCCCGGAGTTCTCCGCGACGATAACGAAGCCCTCGTGCGCGTCCCAATAGGCCTGGGCGAGTTCGCGCGCGCAGGCACGAACATCGGCCTCGTCCCACCCGGTCACGAGCACCGATGCGGCGTCACGGGGTTCGTCCGCCCAGGCGAAGCCGATCCACATGTTGGCGTCGAGGACGCCGGGGTACTTCTCCATGGCGGGGAGCATCCGGCCGAAGACGCTCCCGCCCGGTTCGACGACGGTCGACGTGCGCTCGCCGGGGAGGAGCAGCGGCACCCTGACCCAGGCCTTGAGCGGCTTCCGTCCGCCCGCGCGGAGCAGGGCGACGAGGTTCCGCACGCTGCGCTCCCTCGTGTCCCAGCGGTCGATGTGCGGTGCGTGCCGATGGGACGCGGCGATGTCGACGAGTTCGGCCAGTTCCGCGGAGAGGTTCCCGTGCGGGTCCATCGACATCGACAGGAGCACATCGGGACCGACGACGGCGCGGACGTTGCCGACGAACCGCTCCTCTGCGGCGTCCTTCCCCTCGACGGACATCGCGCCGTGCATATGCAGGTAGACGCCGTCCCAGGGACTGTTCTCTGCGAGCCAGGTGAGGATCTCGCTCTCCAGGGCGTCGTAGGCCGCCGGGTCGACGGGGCCGCCCGCGCTGACGGTCGCCACGAGGCCGGGGACGAACTCGACGTCTGCGGGAATATCGGCGAAACGCCGCTCCCAGTCGTACATCTCGAAGACGGCGGCACCGCGATCGAGGGTGAACCTGCCCAGCGGGGAGCGATCCATCGTGAACGTAGAGGTCTCCGTCGCGATCCCGACGATGGCGATACGCATAACCCGCCCTTTCAGATGATGCGCATGTGTTGCGCTATGTTGCGCACTATACAACACGAGCGGTGTTACAGACCTCCCTCACCGGTGTTTCGGATTCGTTACGCATCGGTGAGAACACAGAAGGAGAAGCGCGACAGGACACAACGGACCGAGGTCCCGGCTGGTGGCGACGAGGAGGAGGAGTGCGCTCAGCGTACGTGAGGCGCCGCGGAGGACTCACCGACGACGAGAGAGACGGCAGTGACCGATGTCGACACCGCGCGCTGCGGGTTGTCGATGCGTTCGACGAGCATCGACACCGCCATCGCCGCCATCTTCTCCGCCGGCGTGCGTACCGTTGTCAGACGCGGTGTGACATAGCTCGCCTCAGGGATGTCATCGAAACCGACGACGGAGATGTCGTTGGGAATGGACACACCCAGGTTCCGCGCTCCGGTCATGATGCCCAATGCGATCGTGTCGCTTGCGGCGAAGACGGCCGTGGACTGCCTTTTCGCGGCGAGGATCCGGGAGAGCGCACCGGCTCCGAAGTCCTGCGTGAATGCGCCGGAGAGCGAGAACTGCTCGGCAGGGTCGATGTCGGCGCGACGCAACGCGTCTTCGTATCCGCGACGCCGCTCGTGGACCGACTGCAGGCCGCTCGACCCCGTGACCAGCGCGATCCGCTCGTGCCCGAGCGAGACGAGATGCGCCGTCGCCTGGTAAGCGCCGGCATAGTCGTCGACGAGAACCGTATCCACAGGAGGGGAGTCCGTGAGGGCCTCATCGATGACGACGACGGGGAGACCTGACCCTATGACTTCGGCAAGAGCTTTGTTCGACGCGTAGTTCCCCGCGTAGACGATGCCGGAAACGTGGCGATCGTTCAGCAGCTGGACGTACTCGAGCTGTTTCCTGGAGTGATTGAGCGTCGAGGTGATCATGACCGAGATCCCCTGCGCCTCCGCGGTCGCGACAAGACTCTCCGCGATCCTGCTGAAGTAGCTGTTACCGATGCTGGGCACCACGAGACCTATGACACCCGCGTGCTTCTGGCGCTTCCTGCCGCCGCGCTCCGTTCGGGAGAAACCCAGCTCCTCCATC
>JAATFJ010000100.1 GCA_015655255.1 Actinomycetales bacterium
AAGTCTTCCGCGACATGGCTGCGCGGGTCGCGGAAGACGACGAGGCCGGTGTCGCGCCCCCTCTTCGTGCGCGATATCGTCCCCAGCAGCGGCGCATCCGTCACGCGCAGCAGCGCACGCTCGTTACGCACGCGCGTATCGATGAGGGTGAGGACGAAGGAGATGAGCACGCCGGCGATGAGGCCGATCACCCCGGCGAGCGCCGCGTCCTTCGATTTGTTCGGGAGCGCCTGGAACTCGGGAACGACGGCGTCGTCGATGACGGATGCCGTGATGGTCGCGGCCCCCTCCGGGCCCTTCGGGGCGATGTCACCGACGACATCGGTGAGGTTCGCCGAGACACTATTAGCGATCTTCGCGGCGAGGACGGGATCCGTCGAGGTGACTTTGACGGCAAGGATCGCCGTGTCCTGCGGGATCGTGATCGACACCGCCCGTGCGAGGACGCGCGGGGTCATATCGAGATCGAGGTCTCCGATGACCCGGTCGAGCACGCGGGAGGAGGTGGCCAGCTGTGCGAAGGACAGCATCTGGCTCTGCGTGTAGGTCGAGCCTTGGTTGAGGTCGGAGGCACTCGTGCCCTGGTTGAGCGCGAAGTAGAGCGTCGCCGTCGACTGGTACTGCGGCGTGGTGAGCGCCGACGCTCCGTAGCCGATTCCGGCGCCCAGGATCGTTGCCGCCGCGATGAGGATCCAGAACTTGCGCAATGCCGACCACGCTGTCGCGAGGGTCCATCCCCCGGTGTCCTGGTTCACCACGTGATGCTTTCGATGTGCACAGGTATCCCCGTCTCTCCCACTACTGTTTCCGCGTTGTCCCCACCGCGCCCCTGAACAGAGCTCCATGGTACCGTTGCGGCCTGAATACCCGCCCTGTCCTCTCCGAGGACGCGAGGGCGCGGATGGTAGGATCGGCGGATCGGTGTCTTCGCCCGGAAGGCGGCACGATAACGGGGAAAACAGCGGCAACGCAGACGAGGCCGCACAATGGGGAGATCGCGCGATTCCGGATGAGCGTCGCGGTCGAAGGAGTTCTTCCGTGCGCGTTCTCATCGCCTGGGCGAATCATTCCAGCGTCAACCTCGGGGTACGGGCGCTGGCACAGGGCTCGGCCGACCTGCTCTCTGCGGTGTGGCCGGACGCCCAGTTCACCTTCCTCAACTACGGCGAGCGCCCCGATCCCGTGCCGTGGGGCACACGCCCCCTCCTCCGCGAGCGCCTCACCGGGCGGCGCGGCATGATGCGCTGGCTCGGCGACTTCGACCTCGTCTGGGACACGCGCTCCGGCGATAGCTTCGCGGACATCTACGGCACCGATCGGCACCAGACCATGTCGCTCATCTCGCTCTTCGCCGCGCAGGCAGGGGTGCCGGTCGTCCTCGCACCGCAGACGATCGGCCCTTTCCGCACCCGGAGCGGCCGGTTCCTCGCACGCAAGACCTTGCGCCGCAGCAACCTCGTCTTCGCCCGCGATCCGCAGAGCGCTGCCGCGGCTGCGCAGCTCGGCCGCCCCGTCGACGCCACCACCTCCGACCTCGTCTTCGGGATCGCACAGCCGACGCCCGCGGGCGCGCACGATGTGCTCCTCAACGTCTCCGGGCTGCTGTGGAACGACAACCCGCACGTCGACGCCGCCGCCTACCGTCGGGCGATCCACCGCATCATCGACGGGCTGCTCGACGAGGGACGCGACATCACCCTGCTGCCGCATGTGCTCGCCTCCGCCAACCACGACAATGACGAGCCCGTGGTGGCCGAGCTCGCCGCCGAGTATGCGGGCTCACTCGGCGTGCACGTGCCCACGGACCTCGGCGATGCGCGCGCCGTCATCGCGGGGTCGCGTCTCGTCATCGGGGCGCGCATGCATGCCTGCCTCAACGCCCTCTCCACGGGGACACCGGCGATCGCGATGGCCTACTCGCGGAAGTTCCTGCCGCTCATGGAATCCGTGGGCTGGGATCGCGTCGTCTCGCTCACCGGCCCGCGCATCGATGCGGATGCCGTGCTCGCCCACGCCGCAGCTCCCGACCTGGACGCCGCCGCCCAGGCGGCACGCGAAGCGGGGCAGCGCCTGTTGCGTCCGGCAACCGAGAAGCTGGCTGCGCTCCGATGAGCGCTTCCCCCCTATGCCGGAGCGCCCGCTGATGGCCTCCTCCCTCGCGCACTCCGCGGCGCGCGGCGCCTCCTTCACCCTCGCGGCCCAGGCGGCGCGCATCGTGCTGCAGCTCGTCTCCGTCGTCGTCCTCGCCCGGATGCTCTCCCCACACGATTACGGTCTGCTCGCGATCGTGCTCGTCGCCGTCGGCCTCGGCGAGATCTTCCGCGACTTCGGCCTCACCTCCGCCTCCGTGCAGGCGCCGGAGCTGAGCACGGGGCAGCGCGACAACCTGTTCTGGATCAACACGCTCATCGGCGCCGCGCTCATGGCGATCATGTTCCTCTGCTCCTGGGCACTCGGCGCCGTCACGGGGCAGCCGGAGGTCGTCGGGATCAGCCAGTGGTTGTCCGTCACCTTCCTGCTCAACGGGCTCGCGACCCAGCACCGCGCACACCTCATGCGCGAGATCAAGCTCCGCCCGCTCGCCGTCGTCGATGTGCTCTCCTCCTTCCTCGCCCTCGTGGCCGCGATCGTCGCCGCGGCGCTCGGCGCGGGCTACGGCGCCCTCATCGTGCAGCAGATCGCGACGGGCGCATTCCTCCTCGTCGGCGTCGTCGTCGCAGGCGGCTGGCTGCCGGGCCGGTATTCGCGGAAGGACTCGGTGACGCAGCTCATCACCTTCGGCTGGAACCTCGTCGCCGCGAACATCGTCAGCTATGCGGCCAAGCAGATCGACACCGTGCTCGTGAGCTTCCGCTTCGGCCCCGCATCGCTGGGCCTGTACAACCGCGCCTTTCAGGTGGTCATGACGCCGCTGGGCCAGGTGCGCTCTCCGTTGCAGTCGGTGGCACTGCCGGTGCTCTCCCGCGTGCAGCAGGACCAGCCGCGCTTCGAGACCTATGTCGTGGCGGCGCAGCTCGCCCTCGGCTACCTCTTCGGCGTGCCGCTCGCCATCGTCACGGCGCTCGCCGAACCGGTCGTGCGCATCATGCTGGGCGACGCGTGGATGGAGGCGGCTCCGCTGCTGCGCATGTTCGCGATCGCCGGGCTGCTGAGCACGGTGCCCTTCGTCGGCTACTGGGTCTATGTCTCCCGGGGGCTCGGCAGGGAACTGCTCAAGTACACCCTGCTCACCTCGGCGCTCAAGATCGTGTGCATCGTCGTCGGTTCCTTCTTCGGGCTCATCGGTGTCGCCGTCGCCTACGCGATCCACCCCGCCCTCGCCTGGCCGATCTCGCTCGCCTGGCTCTCCCGCGTCACCCCCATGCCGACGGCGAAGCTCTACCAGGGCGCGGCGCGCATCATCGTGCTCTTCGCGGTGACGGCCGGGGCGTCCTGGGGCGCGGCGCTGCTCGTGACAGGCGTCTGGGCGCAGGTCGTCGTGGGCGGTCTCGCGGGGCTCGCGGCCGCCGCGCTCTTTCTCCTCGTGCCGGTCTATCGCGCCGATGCGGCGACGCTGTGGTCGTTCATCCGGCTGATGCGGAAACGACGCGCGTAGCGGGCACGTCGAACTCCGCGGTCGCGGTGCGCCGCTGCTGATGCCAGGTGATCGCGAGTCCCGCGAGGAACCACAGGTAGGTGCCGAACTGCGTGATGAGGGCGACGGCGAAGAGCGCGGGCAGCTGGGCCGCGACGGCGACGGCCGGGGGCGTCGCCCCGCCGCGCGGGAGGACGGTGGCCGCGACCGCGACGAGCGCGAGGACGAGGAGCACCGCGGGGATCCAGCCGAAGCGGAGCGCGAAGATGAGGAAGGCATTGTCGACGGAGTTCGCGTAGGCGCCCAGGTAGTCGCCGCCGACAGTGAGCCCGGTCCAGTCATCCGCCCCGCCCACGAGGCGTAGCTGCGAGATGAGGGAGAACAGTCCGCCGCGGTAGTCCGCGCTGCCGCTCGCCTCCTGCCCCGCATCGGCGAAGACGCCGAGGACGAGCGGGAGCACGATGGCGGCGGCGACGGCCCCGCCGCCGATGATCCAGCCGCGGAGCAGGCGGGGGATGTCGGGGAGCCGGAGGAGGGCGAGGACGAGCGTGAGGGCGAGCGTGATGAGGCCGATGCGGCTGAACGTGAGGACCGTCGCTCCGACAACGGTCGCGAGCGCGAGCAGCCGGACGATGAGGGGCCAGTCCACGACGACGACGAACACGGAGGACATCGCGAGCGCCGCCCCGAAGGCGATCGAATGACCGAATGCGCCCTCGACGCGGAGGATCCCCCCACGGACCTGCAGCGTTCCCCACTCGTGGAAGGCCGAATCGCTCATCGCGGGCAGCAGCGTGAAGATGTTCGCCCCCGTGATGAACTCGATGATCCCGAGCACGGCCGCCACCGTCACCGCCGTCGCGAACACCCGGGTGACGAAGACCGTCGAGACGCGCGCGAGGACGATCCGCCCCCAGACATAGGGGAGCACCCACTCCAGGAGGGCGATGACCGCGGCCGAGAGCGTCGCGGCGCGCAGCGCGAACAGTGTGCCCGCGATGAGCACGAAGCTCGCCATGACGGCGTCGACGGGGCTCAGGGTGATGTCGGCGATGCTCGCCACGAGCGCGAGCAGGGTGATCGCCGCGATCGCCGACCAGAACAGCCCCGCCGAGGCGCCGACCCAGACGGGGACGAAGAACAGCACGACCGCCCAGACGACGAAGGTGAGGCGCGAGCTGGCCCGGAAGACGAAGAATGCGACGGCGACGAGGCAGAGGCCGAGCGCGAGGAGAGCGAGGTTCTCTCCGCTCACGGCGTCCCCCGTCCCCGCACTGCGATCACCGTCTCGAGCCTAAGGCACGAGGCCGAAGGTCAGCCGAGAGAGTCCACACGGAAGTCGTCGAAGGTGACCACTCCCGTTCCCGTCGCCGCGCCGGACCGGTTCGCGTGCAGCCCCACGGCACCGGTGGCGTCGAGCCCCGCCGTGTCGACGACGCTCGTCTGCCAGTTCTCCGGCTCCGTCGTCCCCGCGCGCCACAGCTTCGCGGAGATGGTCGTGGGCGTTCCCCCGCTCACCTCGGTCTTCAGGGTGAAGGAGTCGCCCGCCGCGCGGGTGATGCCGGGGACGACATACGTCTTGAGCACCGTCGAGCCGCGCTGGATGACGATCCAGACGCTGCCGTTGGCGTGCAGCCAGGAGCGCACCGTGTAGTTGTCCGTGGACGAGGCGCGCGCGAGGAGACCCGCGTAGGTGGATCCCGCCGAGGGCGCGACGTCGAGGGAGAAGGTCGCCTGCATGCTGACGTTCTGCAGCGCCGTGGAGTTGAGCAGGACGTTACGCGTTCCCGAAGGGGCGAGCGACAGTGTGCCCACGCCGTTGCTGACCGCCGCCGCGGAGGCGGAGCCTCCGCTCACGCTCCAGTCGCCGCCGCTCGTGGCCGTCCCCCAGCCGCCCGTCAGGGTGCGGGAGAAGTCGTCACTCGCGGCGGGAAGGTCGGCGGGCTCGCCGTCGGGGGCGCTCACGGCGACCTCGGCGGTGGTTGTCACTGTCGCCCCCTCATCGTCCGTGACGGTGAGGGTGATCGTGTACGTCCCTGCGGCGGTGTACTCGTGCACCGCGGCCGCGTCCGCTCCCGCTGCGGAGCCGTCGCCCCAGTCCCAGGTGTAGGAGGCGATGGTGCCGTCGGCGTCGGAGGAGGCGGAGGCGTCGGCGGCGACGGACAGGCCGGAGACGGAGCTCGTGAACGAGGCGACGGGCGCCGCGTTCTCGGGTTCGGGTTCTGGTTCGGGTTCTGGTTCGGGTTCTGGCTCTGATTCGACGAGCGCGGCCGGGTCGACGACGCGCAGCGCATCGAAGCGGAAGCCTGCGGCCGAGGTCGCCGCGCCGCCGCGTGCCGCGTGCACGCTGATCCATCCGGTGCCCTGCAGCCCTGCTGTGGAGTCCGTGACCGTGAGCTGCCAGTCGGCGGGCTCGGTCGTGCCGTCCTTCCACGTCTTTGCCTGGATCGTCGTGGGCGAGGAGCCCGTCACCTGCACGCTGAGGTGGAACTGCTCACCGGCCGCCCACGTCGTCCCCAGCGCCTTGGTGCCGATCACCGTTCCCCCGCGCTGCACGACGAGCCAGAGGGTCCCGTCCGTGCGCATCCAGACGCGCGTCGTGTAGTCCGAGGTCGAGGACTGCCGCGCGGCGACGCCGATGTAGGAGCCTCCCGTGGACGGTGCCTGATCGTTGGAGTAGGTGATCGTCGTGATGCTGTCGCCGAGCGGGGTGCTCGTGAGAGCCATGTTCCTCGTCTGCCCCGCGGGCAGGGTGAGCACGCCCGCGCCGTCCTGCACGGAGCCGACCGCGGCCGAGCCGTAGACGGCGGAGTAGGCGCCGCCCGTGTCCGCACTGCCCCAGCCGGAGGCGACGGAGCGCTCGAAGTCGTCGCGCACAGTGTAGGCAACCTCGGTGGCCGTGACGCTCTTCGCGAGCGTCGCGGTCCCCCCGACGCTGTCGGTCAGCGTGAGGGTCACGGTGTAGTCGCCGCCCGCAGCGTAGGTGTGCGTCGCCGTCGCGCCGCTTCCCGAGGCAGAGCCGTCTCCCCAGTCCCACGCGTAGTCGAGGCTCGCGCCGTCGGAGACCGTGGAGGCGGAGGCATCCACGGAGACGTCGAGCTTCGCGGCCGTGACGTCGAAGGCCGCCACGGGATCGTCGTGCGTGACCGTCGCGGTCTGCGCGGTCGTCGCGGTCGCACCGCGATCGTCGGTCACGGTGAGGG
>JAATFJ010000008.1 GCA_015655255.1 Actinomycetales bacterium
CGCCCGCACCGATGCGCGCATCGACCGTGCGCGCGGAACCGCTCACCGTGAGGTCGCCCGCGCCGATCTCCACATCGAGCTCCCCGAAATCGCCCGCGACGTCGATGTCACCGGCACCCAGCGATATATCGGCGTCGAGGCCGGAACCGGCCAGCGCCGTGGGAAGCGTGAGCACCGCCTGCCCGCCCTCGAATCCGTTGCCGAACCAGCGCTGCGCACCGAACCAGCCGCCGAGGAACCCCTCGTTGTCCCTCACGACGAGCTCGTCCTCATCCCGTTCGAGCGACCAGTTGCCGCTCCCCGAGGTGACCTCGAGCTGCGCCTCGGAGACCTCCCCGAAGACCACTGTCATCGTGTTCATCCGCACATCGACGTCGAGGTCGGTCACCCCGTCCACGCGGGCGGTGAGCACGCCTGTCGAGGACGAGAGCTCCCTCGTCGCCGCGAATGCCGCCGACGCCGAGGCGCCCACGAGCGCGATCACGCCGACCACGGCCGTCACCGCGCCGATCGCGGTGTTACGCCGCCGGGCAGGCGGCTGCTGCGGGGCATCAGCGCGCGGCGGTGCGAAGACCGCGCCGTGATCGCCCTGAGGTGTCTGCGTGCTCATCGTCCTGCTCCTGTCTGTGGCGTCTGACCGCCCGAGTTCTCGATATGGGCGAGGGCTGCGAGCACCCGCCGGTTCCCGGATTCGTCGGGTTCCAGTCCGAGTTTCTGGAATATCGCCGTGATGTTCTTCTCGACGCTGGCCTCGGAGAGGAAGAGGAGACCCGCGATCGCCTGGTTCGACTTCCCCTCAGCGATGAAGGCGAGCACGGTGCGCTCACGATCAGTGAGCCGCAGCATGCGCTCATCCCGCTGCCGTCGCGACAGCAACTGCGCCACGACCTCGGGATCGAGCACGGTCGCCCCCTCCGCGATACGAGCGACGGTGTCGAGGAAGTCGCCGACATCAGCGACCCGATCCTTGAGTAGGTAGCCCATGGGTCCGCCCTGCGCGGCGATGAGATCGCTCGCGTAGCGCTCCTCCACGTACTGCGACAGGACGAGAAGGGGACGCCCCGGATTCTCCGCCCGCAGCGCGAGCGCCGCCCGGATGCCCTCATCGGTGAACGTCGGGGGCAGCCGCACATCGAGGATGCACAGTTCCGGATCCTCCGTCCGCACCGCCTCCGACAAACCGATCGTATCCGGCAGCGCGGCGACGACGGTGTGCCCGGCGTCTTCGAGAAGCCGCACGAGCCCCTCGCGGAGCAGCACGGAATCCTCACAGATCAGGATGCGCATGGCACGCTCACCTCCAGGCTCGTCGGTCCCCCGGTGGGGCTGTCCAAGCGGAACGTTCCGCGGGCCGCGAGGATACTGTTCGTGATCCCGTCGAGTCCGCCGCCGGGCTGCACCTGCGCACCGCCCACGCCGTTATCCTCTACGCGCGCCCACAGCGTTCCGCCGTCGCGTACCCGCACGATGACGCGGCATTCGCTCGCCCGGGAGTGCTTGGCCGCATTGGTGAGCGATTCCGCGATGGCGAAGTACACCGCCGCCTCCGCATCCCTGCTGCAGCGACCCTCCAGCCGCACATCCAGATGCACGGGGATGTGGGATCGACCGGCGAGCGCGGAGAGCGCCGCATCCAGTCCCCGATCGTCGAGCACGGAGGCGTGTATGCCGCGTGCGAGCTGGCGCAGTTCAGTGATCGCCGCCTTCGTCGAGGTGTGCGCCTCGGAGATGAGCTCCTTCGCTGCGGCCGGGTCGGTGTCGATCTTCTGCTGCGCGAGGCCCAAGGTCATCCCCACCGAGACGAGGCGCGGCTGCACGCCGTCGTGGAGGTCGCGTTCGATGCGCGTGCGCTCCACATCCGCCGCCCGCACCGCTCCCTCGCGCTGCGCGGTCGTCTCCTGCACCCGCTCGCTGAGCTCCGCGGTGCGGCTCCTGCTGATGAGAGCGATCGTGATCTTCCGGGACAGGAGTGCCAGCCCCCAGACGCCCGCCGCGGAGGCGAGTATCCCCAGGACCCCGATGAGCGGCGCGAAGCCCACGGCCACCGAGGTGCCGAAGACGTACGGCCCGCGCACCGTCTCCGCGTCGCCGAGCGGCGCGAAGAGGAGAATCACCGACCACAGGAAGCCGTTCACGAGCCGCAGCACGAGCCCGCCGATGATCGAGGCGATGACGAAACTCGCCACCGCGCGCCACATCCGTCCATCGATAGCCTGCGTTCCCACCTGCCGCAGCCAGCCGCTGAAGCCCGGACGCGTCCGCCGGCGCACGGCGAGCGACGGCACATCGAGACGGTACAGCCCGTTCGCGCGTTCGATCTCGAACCATCCGGTGCCGAAGAGCGCGTAGGCGAAGCCCGCGAGGACGAACACCCCCACGCCGAAAACGAAGAGCAGCCCAATGCCCGTTCCCAGCAGGGCGGTGAGCACGCCGATCACGCCGACTCCGAGGATGCCGAGGCCCGCGAGCTGCAGGATCGTCAGGAAGAGGCGCACCGGCGGCTTCGCCGTCTGCGGCGCCGGAGCGGCGGGGGCCCGGGGAGGAACCGTTGCTGTGGTCATACCTCCACGCTAGGGGCGGCGGCCTCCCGGGGACACCGCGTCAGCCGGAGAAGGCCGTTCGGGTTTTCCCTACTCCGCGCGGGCAGCGGCGAGCTTCTCGACAAATAGTTTCGCCGCAAGCGGCACGTTCTGCTCATTCGTCTGCGGATCCCAGCCCACGACCGTAACGAGGTCACTGCCCGCACGCGCATACAACCCCACGACCGTCGCCTGCACACCCTGGACCGTCGCGGTGAGTCGCAGACCCTGCACGGTGTCGGCGCCCGCGACCTCCTGGTCGATGAGCTCGACCGTCGCGTCGATCGGCGTCCCCGCGTAGGTCACCCCCGGGTCCTGCACGCAGACCTGCGCAGCCTGATCCATGATCTGAGCGACGATGTCCGACGCATCATCCTCGGAGAAGCTCGCGACCACCGCGGTGAGGCTGCGGTCGATACTCGCCCCAAACTCCACAGACCCGTTCTTGATGCTGTCGGCGAAGTCCTGCGTGTTCGACGGATCGGCGAGGTTCTCGATCCCCACACCGAGCAGCGCATCACAGGCGGGCGACACCGTCACACCCGGGTAGATATCGGAGATCATCTCCTCCGTGGAGGAGTATGCGTCGGGCGTGAAGTCGTTGTCGGTGAACACCGCCGCGAGCTGTTCATCGGTGAGAGCGACGCCCTCCTCCGCGGCGGGGGTGTCCTCCGGTGCGGGCTGCGCGCTCGCCTCCGAGGACGGAGAGACCGACGGCGCGGCGCTCTCGTCCGCGGCGGGCGCGGAGCATCCCGCCAGAAGCACGGCGCCCAGCAGTGCAGCGGCGGTGACGGAGATGCGGGATGCGGTAGCCATGGTTCCCCCCGGATTCGGCTGGTTCGGCGAAAAAGTCAGTTCGACATGAAACCGACGAGCAGACCGCCCGTCACCTTCACAGCGAGGTTGTAGATGCCCGCGACCACGGCACCGAGAACCGTGACGACGATGAGATTGAGGATCGCGACAACGGCCGCGAAGGCCATCACCTGCGGCAGACCCAGGTAGTCGGAGAGCTGGATCTCCCCGCCCGTGAGCGTGTCCAGGAACTTGTCCACCTCGCCCACGACGCTCGTCGCCTGCAGCACCAGATAGATGAGGAAGAACGACACCATCGTGACGATCGCGAGCGCGACCGCGGCGAGGAACGACAGCTTCAGCGCGGACCAGAAGTCGATGTAGACCAGACGGAGCCGGACCTGCTTCCCGCCGGTCTTCCGCGTGGACTTCTTCGCCAGCTTGTCTGCCACTGTGCTCATGCGTCTGTGCTTTCCTCTGCGGTCTCGATCTCGGTGTCCGCCCCGTCTTCGGCGAGGCCACGCTCACCGTTGCGCGCGATGGCCAGGATGCGATCGCCCTCCTCGGTCGTCCGAGCGAAGACCACTCCCATGGTGTCGCGCCCCTTGGCGGGCACCTCGGCCACGGCAGAGCGTACCACCTTGCCGCTGGAGAGAACCACAAGGACCTCGTCCTCCTCGCCGACGATGAGACCGCCCGCGAGAACGCCCCGATCGTCGTTGAGTTTGGCGACCTTGATCCCCAGACCACCGCGTCCCTGCACGCGGTATTCCTCGATCGCCGTGCGCTTGGCATAGCCGCCATCGGTGACGACGAAGACAAAGCCGCCCTCATCGGCGACCGATGCGGACAGCAGCCGGTCGTCCTTCCGGAAGCTCATGCCCTTGACGCCCGCGGTCGCGCGCCCCATGGGCCGCAACGCCTCGTCGTTCGCCTCGAAGCGCAGCGACATGCCGCGCTCGCTGATGAGGAGGATGTCGTCGTCGCTGTCGACGAGCAGAGCGCTGACGAGTTCGTCCTCCTCGCGGAGATTGATGGCGATGACACCGCCCTGCCGGTTGGTGTCGTAATCGGTCAGGCGGGTCTTCTTGACCAGTCCGCCGCGCGTGGCGAGGACAAGGTACTCGGCGACGTCATAGTCGCGGATATCGAGGATCTGTGCGATCCCCTCATCCGGCTGCAGGGCGAGGAGGTTCGCAACGTGCGTGCCCTTCGCGTCGCGGCCGGCCTCCGGCACCTCGTAGGTCTTCGTGCGGTAGACGCGTCCCTTGTCCGTGAAGAACAGCAGCCAGTGGTGGGTCGTCGTCACGAAGAAGTGCTCGACGATGTCATCGGCGCGCAGCTGCGCACCCTTCACGCCCTTGCCGCCACGATGCTGCGAGCGATAGTTATCGCTACGCGTGCGCTTGATATAGCCATCTCGCGTGACGGTGACGACCATCTCCTCCTCGGCGATGAGGTCTTCCATGGACACATCGCCGTCGAAGCCGTGCAGGATGTGCGTGCGCCGCTCGTCGCCGTAGCGCTCCACGATCTCGGTGAGCTCATCGTGGATGATGAGGCGCTGGCGCTCCGGCTTTGCGAGGATGTCGTTGAAGTCGGCGATCTTCGCTTCGAGCTCGGCGGCTTCGTCGATAATCTTCTGGCGCTCCAGCGCCGCGAGGCGACGCAGCTGCATGGCGAGGATCGCGTCCGCCTGCGCGTCGTCGATCTCGAGCAGGACCTTGAGGCCTTCGCGCGCCTCGTCGACCGTGGGAGATCGGCGGATGAGTGCGATGACCTCATCGAGCGCATCGAGCGCCTTAAGGTAACCGCGGAGGATGTGCATGCGCTCCTCCGCCTTGCGGAGGCGGAAGCGCGTGCGGCGCACGATGACGTCGATCTGGTGATCGATCCAGTGCATGATGAAGCCGTCGATCGCGAGGGTGCGCGGCACGCCGTCGACGATCGCGAGCATGTTCGCGCCGAAGTTCTCCTGCAGCGAGGTGTGCTTGTAGAGGTTGTTGAGCACGACCTTCGCGACGGCGTCGCGCTTGAGCACGATGACGAGGCGCTGGCCCGTACGATCGCTGGATTCGTCGCGAATATCCGCGATGCCCGTGATGCGCCCCTCGCGCGCGAGATCTCCGATCTTCACGGCAAGGTTGTCGGGGTTCACCTGGTAGGGCAGCTCAGTGATGACGAGGCATGTGCGCCCCTGGATCTCCTCGACGCTCACAACCGCGCGCATCGTGATGGAGCCGCGACCCGTGCGGTATGCCTCCTGGATGCCCTTGGTGCCGAGGATCTGCGCACCGGTCGGGAAGTCGGGGCCGGGAATGCGCTGGATGAGCCCTTCGAGCAGTTCCTCGCGCGGGAGCTCGGTGTTCTCGAGCGCCCACAGCGCCGCCTCCGATACCTCGCGCAGGTTGTGCGGGGGGATGTTCGTCGCCATACCGACGGCGATACCGACGGAACCGTTGACGAGAAGGTTGGGGAAGCGGGCGGGGAGAACGTCCGGCTCCTGCGTCTCGCCGTCGTAGTTCGGCGAGAAGTCGACCGTCTCCTCCTCGATGTCCCGCACCATCTCCAGGGCGAGCGGAGCCATCTTCGTCTCCGTGTACCGCGGCGCGGCGGCGCCCATGTTGCCGGGAGAGCCGAAGTTGCCCTGGCCGAGGGCGAGTGGATAGCGCAACGACCAGGGCTGCACAAGACGCACGAGGGTGTCGTAGATCGCCGAGTCGCCGTGCGGGTGATACTGACCCATGACCTCGCCGACGACGCGCGCACACTTGGAGAACTTCTTGTCCG
>JAATFJ010000187.1 GCA_015655255.1 Actinomycetales bacterium
ACTTCCCCAACAAGCTGCACCAGCAGCTCATCAACGACCCCTTCACGGTGCTGAGCCTTGCCGGCGCCTACGACGTGATCGCCCGCATCTCCGGCGGTGGCCCCTCGGGTCAGGCCGGTGCACTGCGTCTCGGCATCGCCCGTTCCCTCAACGGCATCGACGAGGAGAACAACCGTCCGACCCTCAAGAAGGCCGGATTCCTCTCTCGCGACGCCCGCGTGAAAGAGCGCAAGAAGGCCGGTCTCAAGAAGGCCCGCAAGGCTCCTCAGTACTCGAAGCGCTAAGGTCCGCTGTTCCGATGCCGCTGTTTGGCACGGACGGTGTGCGGGGACTCGCCAATGGCGTCCTCACCGCCGACCTCGCGCTTTCCCTGGCCCAGGCGACTGCCGTCGTCCTGGGCCAGGGCCGTACCGCAGAAGCCCGCAAGGCCGAGGGCAAGCGGCTCACCGCCGTCATAGCCCGTGACCCGCGCATCTCGGGTGAGTTCCTCGGCGCCGCCGTCGCCGCGGGTCTCGCATCCTCCGGCGTCGACGTCTTCGATGCCGGTGTGATCCCCACCCCGGCGCTTGCCTTCCTCGTGGGGGACCGGGATGCCGATTTCGGCGTCATGGTCTCCGCCTCGCACAACCCCGCGCCGGACAACGGCATCAAGATCTTCGCCCGGGGTGGACGCAAGCTGCCCGACATCGTCGAGCAGCGCATCGAGGCGCATCTCCGGGAGGGGGAGAAGCTCCAGCCGACGGGTGCGTCCGTCGGTCGGATCAACCGGTTCTCCGATGCCGAGGACCGCTATGTCGTCCACCTCCTCGGTTCCCTGCCGCACCGCCTGGATGGCCTCCACGTGGTACTCGACTGTGCCAACGGCGCCGCCTCCGGTGTCTCTCCGGAGACGTTCCGGGATGCCGGGGCGATCGTGACCGTCATGGGCGCCGACCCCGACGGTCTCAACATCAACGACGGCGTCGGGTCGACGCACCTCGATCATCTCGCCGAGGCCGTGGTCCGGCTGGGCGCGGATGTCGGCATCGCCCACGACGGCGACGCGGACCGTTGCCTTGCCATCGATGCCGCGGGGAACACGATCGACGGCGACCAGATCATGGCGATCCTCGCCGTGGCGATGAAGGAGCGCGGCACGCTCGCCGATGACACCCTCGTCGCGACGGTCATCAGCAACCTCGGCCTGCACGTCGCGATGCGCGAGCACGGCATCACCGTGCGGCAGACCTCCGTGGGTGACCGCTACGTGCTGGAAGACATGAACGCGAACGGCTTCTCGCTGGGCGGGGAGCAGTCCGGGCACGTCATCATGAGCGAGTTCGCGACGACGGGGGACGGCCTCCTCACAGGACTCCACCTCGTCGCCGAGATGGCGCGGCAGAAGAAGAGCCTCGCAGAGCTCGCCGCGGTGATGACGATCTACCCGCAGGAGCTCATCAACGTTCGCGGCGTCGACAAGGCGCGTGTGAAGGAAGACGCTGCCATCGTCGATGCCGTGGAAGCGGTCGAGGCGGAACTCGGGGACTCCGGGCGCGTGCTGCTGCGTGCCTCGGGCACCGAGCCGCTTGTGCGCGTCATGGTGGAGGCCGCCGATGCCGCATCCGCGCGGGCGTACGCGGAGAAGCTCGCCGCTGTCGTGCGGGAGTGCCTCGCCCTGTAGCCTGCGCGTTCGGAGGACGTGGTGTTCTGCGGGGCCTCCGCGCTCCCATACCTGCACTGGGAGTGCTTCCGTGTTGCACTCGCGGCATCAGGCAAACACGCCGAATCAGGCAGTTTTCAGCGCTTTTCGCCTGATCTCGCGTGTCTGCCTGATGCGGCGGCGCCGCAGGAGCGGGGTGCAGTCGGATCAGCTCGCGAGCGACTCGATGTAGCGCAGCAGGACGCCCTCGCGGAGCGCCCAGGGGGAGACCTCAAGCTCTCCGACGTCGAGCGACGTCATCGCGGCGTGCAGGCAGACCGCGGCCGCGACGATCTGGAAGGAGCGGTCGGGCGTGATGCCCGGCAGCTCCTGCCGGGCGGAGGCCGGGATGCGGGCGAGCCGGGGGATCCACGATCCCAGCGATGCGCGGGGGAGGAGCATGCGTTCGATGCCCGACCAGCCGGGCACGGGGTAGCCGACGAGTCGAGCGAGGGAACGGATCGCCTTCGACGATCCGACGACGTGATCAGGCCGCGGCAGTGCCGCGAAACGGGGGAGCACCGCGTCGAGCGTCGCGGCGGCGTGCACGCGCAGCGCCTCCACATCCCCCTCCCCGGGAGGGTCGTTCGGGAGGAATTCGACGGTCATCCTTCCCGCTCCGAGCGGCACGGAAGCCGCCGCGGTGGGCAATTCGTCTGCTCCGCCGGCGATCTCCAGCGAACCGCCGCCGATGTCGAGGAGCAGCAATTGCCCCGCCGACCAGCCGAACCAGCGCCGCACGGCCAGGAAGGTGAGCTCCGCCTCTGTCTCGCCGTCGAGCACTTGCAGCGGCTGTCCAAGCGCCGCCTCGATGCGGGCGATGACTGCGGGGCCGTTGCGCGCCTCCCGCACGGCGCTCGTCGCCGTCGCGAGGAGCGCATCGACGTGCTCCCGCTCCGCGACGGCGCGTGCCTGTGCGACCGCCGTCTCCAGGGCGACGATGCCCTCCTCGGAGATTGCGCCGTCGGCTGTGAGGAACCGCATGAGCCGGACGACGCTGCGCTCGCTCATCGCGGCGAGGGGTCGGCCGCCGGGCCGGACATCGGCGGCGAGCAGATGCACGGTGTTCGAACCGATGTCGATCACTCCCAGGCGCACGACGAAAGACTACTGGGTGCGCGGCGAGCCCACGGACATCCCCCTGAGTCTCCCGCCCCATTACGATGGATCCCGTGACTGCCCACGCCGCGAAGCCGCTGTCCCCCTACCGGGTCATCGAACGTGCGGAGTGGGCGAGACTCGCCGCCGATCTCGACCAGCCGCTCTCCGAGACGGAGGTCGTCGGCATCCGCGGGATCGGCGACATGCTCGATCTCGCAGAGGTGCGGGAGGTCTACCTGCCGCTCAGTCGCCTGCTGAGCCTCTACGTGACCTCCACGAAACAGCTCGGCGCCGCGACGAGCACCTTCCTCCAGGAGGAGGACTCCACGACGCCCTTCGTCATTGCCGTGGCAGGGTCCGTCGCCGTCGGCAAGTCGACGATCGCGCGCCTCCTGCGCGAGCTCGTGAGCCGCTGGCCGGGAACGCCGCGCGTCGAGCTCGTGACGACCGACGGCTTCCTCTATCCCAACAGCGAGCTGGAGCGCCGAGGTCTCATGGACCGCAAGGGCTTCCCCGAGTCCTACGACCGGCGCGCTCTCATCCGCTTCCTCACCGAGGTGAAGTCCGGGGCCGAGGAGGTGCGCGCGCCGTTCTACTCGCACATGCGGTACGACATCGTCCCCGATGCGCACGTCGTCGTGCGCCGCCCCGATGTCGTCATCGTCGATGGGCTCAACGTCCTGCAGCCGCCGCCGGCCCCCAACGACGTCGCGGTGAGCGACCTCTTCGACTTCTCGATCTTCGTCGACGCGGACACCGCGGACATCGAGCGCTGGTACGTCGATCGCTTCCTCGCCCTGCGCCAGGGGGCGTTCAGCAACCCCTCCTCCTACTTCAACGTCTTCGCGCACCTCACGGATGCGGAGGCGGAGCAGACGGCCCTCGGCTACTGGAATGACATCAACATGCCGAACCTCGTCGACAACGTGCTGCCGACGAAGCACCGCGCGACGCTCGTGCTCAACAAGAGCGTCGATCACAGCGTGAAGAGCGTGCAGCTGCGCAAGCTCTGAGCGATCGACACGGAGCGGTTAGGTAAAAACCCCTTCCAAAAAACCGCGCCTACGCTGGAAGCCATGTGTGGAATCGTCGGTTACGTGGGGCCCCGCCCCAGCCAGGACATCCTTCTCTCCGGCCTTGCAAGGCTGGAATACCGCGGATACGACTCCGCAGGAATCGCCGTCATCGATGAGCGCGGCACCCTCGGGATGCGCAAGAAAGCCGGCAAGCTCAGTGCCCTGCGAGGCTCCCTCGCGGATGCGCCCCTTCCCGACGGAACGACGGGTATCGGACATACCCGCTGGGCGACCCACGGTGGCCCCACGGACGTCAACGCACACCCCCCCCTCGCCGATGACGACAAGCTCGCGCTCATCCACAACGGCATCATCGAGAACTTCGCCGTCCTCCGCGACGAGCTCGCCGCCGAGGGAGTGAGCTTCCGCAGCGAGACCGACACCGAGGTCGCCGCGGCCCTCCTCGGTCGCGAGTACCGGGCGAACGGCGGAGACCTCGTCGCGGCCTTCCGCATCGTGGTGAACCGCCTGGAGGGTGCCTTCACGCTCCTCGCCATGCACCAGGATCATCCCGGACTCGTCGTCGGCGCCCGTCGCAACTCCCCCCTCGTCATCGGTCTCGGCAAGGGCGAGAACTTCCTCGGCTCCGACGTCGCCGCCTTCGTCGAGCACACCCGCAAGGCGCTCGCGATCGGGCAGGACCAGATCGTCGCGATCACCCCCGGAACCGTGACGGTGACGGACTTCGAGGGCAACACCGTCGAGCCCGAGCCCTTCGAGGTCTCCTGGAACGCTGATGCGGCGGAGAAGGGCGGCTGGGCGAGCTTCATGGCCAAGGAGGTCGCTGAGCAGCCCGAGGCCATTGCCAACACCATCCGCGGTCGCATCCACGACGGCTCCGTCGTCATTCCCGAGCTCGACGGGCTCGACGAGCTCTTCCTCGGCATCGATCGCATCATCGTCACGGCGTGCGGCACGGCCTACTACTCGGCCCTCGTCGGGAAGTACGCGATTGAGCAGTGGGCGCGCATCCCTGTCGACGTCGAGTTCGCGCACGAATTCCGCTACCGCGATCCGGTCATCGGCGCGAAGACGCTCATCGTCTCCATCAGCCAGTCCGGCGAGACCATGGACACTCTCATGGCCGTGAAGTACGCGCGCGAGCACGGGGCGAAGACCCTCTCCATCTGCAACACCCAGGGGGCGACTATTCCGCGCGAGTCCGATGCCGTCGTCTACACCCACGCGGGGCCGGAGGTCGCGGTCGCCTCGACCAAGGCCTTCTCCGCGCAGATCACGGCGCTGCTCCTGCTCGGGCTGCACATGGGGCGCGTGCGCGGCACGCTGGGTGACACCTCAGCGGAGATGGCCGAGCTCGCCGCGCTGCCGGAGAAGATCGCCGCCGTGCTCTCCGGGGAGACGGAGCACGTCACGCAGCTCGCGAGCTGGATGGCGGACACCCGTTCCGTGCTCTTCCTCGGCCGTCACGTCGGCTACCCGATCGCCCTCGAAGGAGCACTCAAGCTCAAGGAGATCTCCTACATCCACGCGGAGGGCTTCGCCGCGGGTGAACTCAAGCACGGGCCCATCGCGCTCATCGAGCCGGGCCAGCCCGTGTTCGTCATCGTGCCGTCCCCACGGCACTCCTCGCTGCTGCACGCCAAGGTCGTCTCCAACATCCAGGAGATCCGCGCCCGCGGCGCCCGCGTCATCGTCGTGGCGGAGGAGGGTGACGCCGCCGTACTGCCCTACGCCGACGAGGTCATCCACATCCCCCTCGCGGCCCCGCTCTTCGAGCCCGTGCTCGCCGTCGTCCCGCTGCAGATCTTCGCCATGGCGCTCGCGACGGCCAAGGGTCTCGACGTGGACCAGCCGCGCAACCTCGCCAAGTCCGTCACCGTCGAGTAAGGCCGCATCCCCGGCGAGTAGGCTGGGACGGGTGATCATCGGGACCGGCATCGACCTCGTCGACATCCCACGCTTCGAGAAGACGCTGGAGCGGACGCCGCGCCTCCGCGAACGCCTCTTCTCGCCGGCGGAGCGGACACTGCGCCTCTCCTCCCTCGCGGCCCGCTACGCCGCGAAGGAAGCGCTCATCAAGGCCCTGGGTGGCTCTGACGGCGTGTACTGGACCGATATCGAGATCGCCTCGGAGACATCAGGGCGCCCGCTCTTCGTGCTCTCCGGAACGACCGCCGCGGTCGTCGCCGAGCGCGGGATCACGACCCTCCACCTCACCCTCACGCACGACGCAGGCCTCGCCGCCGCGTTCGTCGTCGCCGAAGGAGAACCCCTGTGAGCCACCCGTTCCGCGAAGCGACCATCGACATGGGCGCGATCGCCGACAACGTCCGCCATCTGAAGAAGCTCACCGGCGTCGAGATCATCGGCATCGTCAAGGCGAACGCCTACGGCCACGGCGCCGCGTCTGCGGCCGTCGCCGCCCTCGCCGGAGGGGCGACGCGATTGGGCGTCGTCACGGTCGAGGAAGCCCTGGACCTGCGACGGCAGGGCGTGCGCGCCCCGCTGCTGTGCTGGCTGCATGCCCCGGGACAGCGCTTCGACGAGGCCGCCGCGGCGGATATCGAGATCGGTGTGTCCTCCTTCGACCAGCTGCAGGCCGCCGCGGACGCCGCGGGCGTCGACCGCCCCGTCGGCGTGCATCTCAAGCTGGAGACGGGGCTCTCCCGCAACGGCATCGCCCCCGAGGAATGGGGACGCGTCGTCGCCGAGGCCGCGCGGCTGGAGCGCATCGGACGCCTCCGCATCGTCGGGATCTTCAGCCATCTCTCCAACACCTCGGCGGCGGAGGACCTCGCGGCCCTCGCCGTGTTCGAGGAGGGTGTCGCCGCGGCTGCGCAGGTGGGCATCCACCCCGAGATCCGCCATCTCGCCGCTACCGGCGCTGCGATCGACCTCCCGCAGACGCGCCTCGACGCCGTCCGCATCGGCATCGGGATGTACGGGCTCTCGCCGTTCGAGGACCGTTCCTCCGCGCAGCTCGGCCTGCAGCCCGCCATGACGCTGCGCGCCGGGATCGCCGCCGTGCGCCGCGTTCCTGCGGACACGGGCGTCTCCTACGGCTACACCTATCGCACGGAGAAGGAGACGACGCTCGTGCTCATCCCGCTCGGCTACGCGGATGGGATCCCGCGGCAGGCTTCGAACCGCGGGCCGGTCGTCATCGGCGGCCGGCGTTTCACCGTCGCGGGGCGCGTGGCGATGGACCAGTTCGTCGTCGACGTGGGCGATCTGCCCGTCGCCGTGGGCGACGAGGCGGTCCTCTTCGGTGATCCGACGATCGGGCAGCCCTCAGCGACGGAATGGGCGGATGCCGTCGGCACGATCAACTACGAGATCGTCACCCGTATCGGCCCGCGCGTTCCCCGGCGTCACGCATGACCCTCGACGATGCCTTGCTCGGGCGAAGGGAGATCGCGACCTCCGCGGAGATGGAGGAGCTGGGGCGACGAATCGGAACGGACCTCGGGGCCGGTGATGTGCTCGTCCTCACGGGCCCTCTGGGCGCGGGGAAGACGACCTTCACGCGCGGGCTCGCGGAGGGCCTGGGCGTGCGCGGTCCCGTGCAGAGCCCGACCTTCGTCATCGCGCGTACGCATCCCTCGCTGACCGGGCGCGCGCCGCTCGTGCATGTGGACGCCTACCGCCTCGCCTCCGCCGCAGAGCTCGACGACCTCGGCCTCGACCTGGAACGCTCCGTCGTCGTCATCGAATGGGGCAGGGAGTTCGCGAGCGCGATTGCCGAGGGCTGGTGGGAGCTGGAGATCGAACGGCCCCTCGGCGGGGGAGCGGATGCGGAGGACCTCGACGGCGATGCCCCGCGCATCGTCACGATCCGCCGCGAGGGCTGAGCCCCGGCCACGCCGCGCTTCGGCCGCCGCTCCAACCATCCGCGGAGGAAGGGCTACTACCCTGTAAGGGTGATCCTTGCCGTCGATACCTCCCTGGGCACCGCCGTGGCGGTCGTCGATGAGGAGGGGAACACGATCGCCGAGGCGTCGAGTCCGGATCCGCTCCGGCACGCCGAAGTCATCGGCGACCTGCTCCGCGACGCCGTCGCCGGTCAGGAGATCACGCAGGTCGTCTCCGGCATGGGCCCCGGGCCGTTCACGGGCCTGCGCATCGGCATCGTCGCGGCGCGGACGTTCTCACTCGGACGGGGACTCGCGGTGATCCCGGTGCCCAGCCACACCGCATCCGCGCTCGCCGCCATCGATGCGGGAACGCGGGGTCCCTTCGCGATCGTCACCGATGCGCGCCGCCGTGAGTTCGCCGTCACCCTCTTCGACGGACTCGACGACGACGGGCTGCCCCGTGCCCTCACCGACACCGCCCTCATCCCGCGCGCGGAACTCGATGACCATCTCGCTGGCATCGACCGCCACGAGATCGCGACCCTCGATGCCGCGGCGCTCGGTCGCGCGGGCCTCCGCGCCCGTGCCGCAGGCCGCGCACTCGCCGGACCAGAACCCCTCTACCTCCGCCAGCCGGACGTGTCCCTCCCCGCCGCACCCAAGCGGGTGGGCGCATGACGATCCGCACGGCGACCGCGTCCGACCTCGCCGGCATCATGGCGATAGAGCAGGCGTCCTTCCCCACCGATGCGTGGAGCACTGCGACGATGGCCGCCGAACTCGCGCATCCCTACAGTCATTACCTCGTCGATGAGGAGGGGGGTGCCGTCATCGGATATGCGGGCCTCCGCGCCGTCGTGGGCGCCCGCGATGCCGATATCCAGACCATCGCCCTCGGCGCGGGACACCGCGGGGAGGGGCGAGGCCGGGCACTGCTGCGTGCGCTGCTCGCCGAGGCCGGAGAGCGGGGGGTAAGCGACGTCTTCCTCGAGGTCCGCGCCGACAACCCCGTGGCGGCTGCACTGTATCGTTCCGAGGGCTTCGCGGAGCTGGGCCGCCGTCCGCGGTACTACCAACCGGACGATGTGGACGCCATCGTCATGCGCCTCGACCTGCGCGTCCGGGAGGCGACGGCATGAGCGGACCCCTGGTGCTCGGCATCGAGTCGAGCTGCGATGAGACGGGCATCGGCATCGTCCGCGGCCGCACGCTGCTCTCCAACACGATCGCCTCCAGCATGGATGAGCATGCGCGGTTCGGCGGCGTCATTCCCGAGGTCGCCGCACGCGCACATCTGGAGGCCATGCAGCCCTCGATCGAGGCGGCGCTCGCCGAGGCAGACGTGCGGCTCGAAAACCTCGATGCCATCGCCGTGACGAGCGGCCCGGGTCTTGCGGGTGCCCTCATGGTCGGGGTGGGAGCTGCGAAGGGGCTCGCTGTCTCCCTCGGGAAGCCGCTCTATGCCGTTAACCATCTCGTCGGCCATATCGCCGCGGACATCCTCGACCCGGATTCTGAGCCCCTGGAATACCCGACTATCGCGCTGCTCGTCTCAGGAGGGCACACCTCCCTCCTGCACGTGCGCGATCTGACGACCGATGTGGAACTGCTCGGCGAGACCGTCGATGATGCTGCGGGGGAGGCCTTTGACAAGGTTGCCCGGCTGCTCTCCCTGCCATACCCGGGTGGTCCGCAGATCGACCGCGCCGCCGCGGAGGGTGATCCCACGGCCATCCGCTTCCCCCGGGGCCTGTCCCGCGCCTCCGATCTGGCGCGGCACCGCTACGATTTCTCCTTCTCGGGGCTGAAGACCGCAGTCGCCCGGTGGGTGGAGCGCTGCGAGGCGGAGGGAGTCCCGGTACCCGTCGCCGATGTCGCGGCGAGCTTCCGCGAGGCCGTCGTTGATGTCCTCGTGACGAAGGCCCTCGCCGCGTGTGCGGACCTCGGCGTTCCTCGGCTCCTCCTCGGTGGCGGTGTCATCGCCAATCGCCAACTCCGCGAGGTGGCGATCGAGCGCGCCGCGGCAGCCGGGGTCACGGTGCGGATCCCGTCGCTGTCGTTGTGCACGGACAATGGCGCCATGATCGCGGGGCTCGCTGCCGCACTCATCTCCTCGGGACGGCGGCCGTCGATGCTCGCCTTCGGCGCCGATTCGACGCTCCCCGTCACCGAGATCCAGGTCGCGGAGACGGCGCCATGAGCGGCGGACCGGAGGAGTCTCTGCGGCGCGCGCGCGTCGAGCAGCCGAGCCCCGACGTCGAGCAGCCTGCCCGATCGGCGCGGATGCCCGGTGCACCGCGGGACGGGTACACGAGGCTGCCGACGGGGCCCGTGAGCGTGGAGCCCGTCGTCGCCACCGGCCCCGATGCGGATGCGATCGGGGCGCCGGAGACCGTCTGGGAGCCCGATTCCGGAACCGGCTCGATCCCCGTCGAGGACACGGCTCGGCTCGCCCCCTGGGCGCTCTTCGCGGCGATCATCTCCCTCATCGGCTCCTTCTTCGTAGGCTGGGGCCTCCCCGTGGCGATCATCTCCGTCATCGCGGCGATCATGTCGCTGCGTCGCCCGGTGGAGAGTCGCGCAATCGCGCGCTGGGCACTTGTCCTCGGCCTCGCCGCGACCGTGTACAGCCTCGGATGGCTGGTCTGGGCGGCGACGCAGTTCGAGAGACTCGGCTGATGCCCGGCGCCGATGACGCCGCAGAGTTGCGGAGTCTGCAGGAGCGGGCGTATGGCCGCGAGGGCAGCCTGAGTGCGGAGCAGAGCGCCCGGCTGCGGGAGCTGGAGGGGCGAAGGCGGACCGAGGGATCTCCGGCGAGCATCCCGGCGATCGTGCGTGCGGATGCGGTGCCCGCGGGAGGGGTGGAGCCGACCGGTCTCCCGGACGGTGCGGGTGACGCCGATGCCGAAGCAGGCTTTGCCTCCGATTCCGGTGTCGACGACGCGGGTCTCGACGACTTGGGCTTCACCACCGACGGCTCCGGCCGCGCAACCGTCGGCTCGGGCTTCGCCCCCGCACCGTCCGCGCGGCGTTCCGACCCCGACACGCTCGTCCTCACCGAGGGTGTTCTGCCCGCGGAGGAGGGGGACGCCGCGTCTGCGCAGCCCCTTCCGCCCGACCTCCTCCGGACACCGCGACGCCATCTTCGCAGCGCGGCCGCGCTCGCGCTCGCCGCGGTGGCCGGTCTCGGCCTCGGCTGGGTGCTCTTCGCCGATCACGGTCCCTCGCTGAGCGCCGAACTCGCCCAGCAGCGGGATGCGCTGGAGCAGGACGGCGACTATCTCCCCGGTTCTGTGGAATTCGTGGCGGAGGACGAGGGCGCGGCGCTGTGGCATGCCCGGCCGATCGACCAGGAGGACGGGCTGTGCGCCATCCTCACCCTCCCCGGCGCGGATAAGGCATCGGAGTGCTCCTCCGCGGCGCAGCTCGATCAGAACGGTGGCTTCGCCGCCTACAGCGGTCCCGTCGACGATCCGGCGAAGCCAGGCGAGTCCGTGTACGCGACGCTGGTCGCGCTGACGGGCGGAGGCTATGGCGGACTGATCGAGCGCGTCGACAACAGCGCCTTCGGCATCGCACTGTCTCAGGCGCAGGCCGAGGAGCGCACGACGATCGCGGAGGCGGTGGGTATCGAAGAGGAAGGAGTCACGGTCGTGGGCACCAACGGATCGCAGACGGTCTGGCTCGCCGACACCGCCGCCGACGAGCGTTGCCTGCTTGCCCTCGTCGCCGAGGAGGTACAGAACTCCTGCGTCCCCATCGTCGAGACGCCCGCGATCGAACTGCCGATCATCGACGGCGACACCGCGACGGTCTACCGCTACACGGGGCCGACTCCGGGCACGGACTACACCTATCGGTTCGATGTCGAGAACGATGTCGACGTGTCGACCCTCGCGCCGTTCGAGATCGAAGTGAACGATGCGCAGAGCATCACCGTGGACGAAAAGACGGGGCAGGTCATCGACGATGATCCCGCCCCGTCTCCTGACGAGTAGTCCTGCCCGCTCAGTCGGCGAGGTGCTCCAGGACGTAGTCGAGGGAGCGGATGAGCTGGCGCACGTCGTCGGGCTCGATGGAGACGAAGGTCGCGATGCGCAGCTGGTTGCGGCCGAGCTTGCGGTACGGCTCCGTGTCGACGATGCCGTTGGCGCGCAGCGCCTTCGCGATCGCCGCGGCATCGATGCTCTCGTCGAAGTCGATCGTGACGACGACGGGGGAGCGGTGCGCGGGATCGCTGACGAAGGGCGTCGCGACGGGGGAGGTCTCTGCCCAGTCGTACAGCGCCTGCGAGGACTCCGCGGTGCGGGCGGCGGCCCATTCCAGACCGCCGTTGCCGAGAATCCAGGACAGCTGCGAGTCCAGCAGGTGCAGCGTCGTGAGCGCTGGCGTGTTGAGCGTCTGGTTGAGCCGGGAGTTCGTCACGACGTTCTGCAGGCTGAGGAACTCCGGGATGTAGCGGTTGGATGCGGCGATCCGCTCGATCCGCTCGATCGCCGCAGGGGAGACGGCCGCGAGCCACAGCCCGCCGTCGGAGCCGAGGTTCTTCTGCGGGGCGAAGTAGTAGACGTCTGCCTGCGTGACGTCGAAGTCGATGCCGGCGGCAGCGCTCGTCGCATCGATGACGGTGAGGGCGCCGGCGGCGTTCACGCGCTCGATGGGGGCGGAGACGCCCGTGGACGTCTCGTTGTGCGGCCAGGCGTAGACGTCGATCCCCTCGACGACCTCTGCCGCGCTGCGCGAGCCGGGCTCGGCCGTGCGGACGTCGGGGGCGGTAAGCCACGGGGCTGCGGCGGCCTTGGCGAACTTGCCCCCGAACTCGCCGAAGACGAG
>JAATFJ010000188.1 GCA_015655255.1 Actinomycetales bacterium
ACCGGGAGGAGCTGCGCGAGAGCTTCGCGGAACTGCGCAGCATCTCCGCGCACATCGCGGATGCAGGGCTGCGCAGCAGGCTCGGCCGGCTGGAGCTGCGCCTGCTCGCCATCGCGGCCGAGGAGGTGCCCGCCACGACCGAGCCGATTCCCGTGATCCATCTCTCCCCGCGAGAGAAGGACGTGCTCGCGTGCGCCGCACTGGGCTCGACCAACTCCGAGATCGCGCGGCAACTGGGCCTGCGCGAGGGCACGGTGAAGGCGTACCTCGGCACGGCGATGTCGAAGCTCGACGCCTCCACCCGGCACGCGGCCGTGGCCAGGGCACGTCGCGCCGGCCTCCTGCCCTGAGGCACCCGACCCCGGTAACCTGGAACACGATCGCAGACAGCGGTCCCGGACGAGGGCGCCCAGTACCCGGAAAGCGAAAAGACTGGCTCAGAAAGTGAGCCGTCATGTCGTGGATCGTCCTCATCGTCTCCGGTGTCCTCGAAGCCGTCTGGGCGACGGCCCTGGGGCAATCCGATGGTCTGAGCAAATTCTGGCCGAGCGTCGTCTTCTTCACCGCGCTGGCTTCGTCGATGGTCGGTTTGGCTTGGGCCATGCGCGATATCTCGACGGGAACCGCCTACGCCGTGTGGGTGGGAATCGGAGCGTCCCTCACCGTTATCTGGGCAATGGTGACGGGGGAATCGGATATTTCCTGGATTCGCATTCTTCTCATCGTGGGTCTCGTCGGCTGCATTATCGGTTTAAAGCTCATCGATCCCGGGCACTGATACCGGTTGTGTTGTCGTTCGCTCACAAGAAGACGTAAACTATCCGAATGGCCAGACGAATTGTGCACCAGCTTGTTGATGACATCGATGGAACGCTCCTCGGTGTCGGTGAAGGCGAAACCATTCATTTCTCCGTGAATGGCGTCGCCTATGAAATCGATCTGTCAACCGAGAACGCATCCGCGTTCCACGAGGCATTCGATCCCTATGTCTCCGTCGCCCGCCGGAGCACCGCTTCCTCGAACACAAAGAGTACGACGACGCGCAAGCGCGCGACGAGCAATCCCGAGATCGCGACCATCCGCGAGTGGGCGAACGCGAACGGTCACAAGGTGTCGGAGCGGGGTCGTATTCCCGCCCCGGTCATCGAGGCCTATCGCGCCGCGCACTGATACGCGCGGTCCCGTTTCAGGGGGTCCCGGCTTGTGGCGGGGCCCCCTTATTCGTGTGCTCGCCGCAGGTAGTACACCGGCACCACGGGGTGAGATCCGCGGATGACGCGTCGGGGAGGAAACATGCCGGAAACGCCCGCGACTCCGCGGCGCAAAGCGGAGCGATGAAGATGGAGGCTCATCACCACCGCGAGAAAGGGCCGTCTCCGCGCGACGGCCGAGAATGACCGGAGTCGCAATGTCTTCCCCCGCCCACCGAGTCGCTGTTCTGCATTTGAGAACGAGGCGGCCGGGCGCGCCGTATTTTCAGGACGAGCTGGACATGCTCAACGACGCCGCCGTTGCAGCGACCCAGGCCAGGGGATGGGAGACGGAGCTCGTCGCCACCGCCGAGCATCCCTCTGTGGAGAGCCTGCAGGCGGCGCGACAGGCGGACATGATCATCCTCATGGGCGGCGAGGACGTGGATCCTCGTCTCTACAGCGCGAGCGAGGAATACCCCGGCTCCGGACATCACGAGCCACGGGCGGACAGCGCGCAGATTGCCGTCGTCCTCGAGGCGCTGCAGCAGCGCAAGCCGCTGCTGGGGATCTGCCGGGGAACCCAGCTCATCAACGTCGCTCTGGGGGGCACCCTCATCCAGCACCTGCCGACGACGAGCAGCCACCGTGCGCCCACGCAGTCGGGCGATCCCTTCCGCTCCGTGCGGGTGAGCGTGGACTCCGCACTGGACGGAGACGTCACGGCGGCGCCGACGGTCTACTGCGCCCACCACCAGGCGATCGATGTCCTCGGCAATGGCCTGCGCGTCGTGGGGCACGCGCCCGACGGCGTCATCGAGGCCATCGTGCACGAGACTGCTCCGATCACGGGGGTGCAGTGGCACCCCGAGCACCCGCGCACGGCGTCGACGCAACTCGCGGGGCTGCTGCGCCGCCTGGAGCGCCAGGCAGCTGCCGCACCCAGCCGCATCTGAACGGCTCACCGACGAACGAGAACCACTCTCAATTACATTGACACATTGCAATCTATTTATATAAGTGGTGGGATGAGGACATGAAGAAGGAGCCGGGGCTCGCCGATGCCGCACAGCTCTTCAAGGTGCTGGGCAGCGAATCCCGGCTCTGGCTCCTTCGCCTCATCGAGCAGGACCCGCGTACGGTCGGCGCCCTCACGGACGCCACGCAGATGACGCAGCCGCTGGTCTCCCAGCATCTGCGCACGCTGCGCCAGGCCGGGCTCGTGGACTCCACTCGACACGGCAAGGAGATCACGTACCGGCTGGCCGATGAGCATGTCGCGCATGTGATCGCCGATGCATTGATCCATGTCGGAGAACCAGCCTCCGACGACACCCATCCCTAGAGGAGCACGAGCAATGAGCACCATCGACACGCACGCGGAGCACAGCCTCGCCGAGCACACCCACGGCGCGGACTGCGGCCACGAGGCCGTTCAGCACGGCGACCACGTGGACTACGTCCACGGCACGCACCACCACGCCGCGCATGGAGACCACTACGACGAGCACGAGGCCGTCGCCGAGCACAGCACAGCGACCCACACCCACGGCGCGGACTGCGGCCACGAGGCCGTCCAGCACGACGACCACATGGACTACGTCCACGATGGACACCGCCACGCGGCCCACGAGGGGCACTACGACGAGCACTGATCCCCGCATCGACACAGGGCGCGCCTCTCCGCATCATTCACGCGGAGGGGCGCGCCCTTGTCTTTGGCTGCAGCACGCCGGTACCCCGGGCGAGCCGAAAGGTTAGGCGCCCACGCCGTCGCTCCGCGCGAGAAGCGCATCGCGGCAGAGGACGAGCAGACGCGCCAGCTCGTCCTGGCGGCCCGCATCGAGCGCGTCCGTCATCGTCGCCACCACGGCGGCGACCGTGGCACGCGCCCGGGCGACGATCGCGAACGCCTCGGCGGTGAGCTCGGCGGCGCGCTCGCGGCGCGGACCCGGCTCCCCCGCCCTCTCGACGAGACCACGTTTCTCCAGTGCTTGCAAAAGCACATTCATCGATTGCCGCGAGACGAAGCCGCGGCGCGCGAGCTCCGCGCTCGTGATGCCCGGGCTGTCGTGCAGCGTCTGCAGACACACGTACTGCGGGACGCTCAGCCCCATCGGCCGTAGCGCCTCATCCATGCGCTGATGGAGAACCGCCTGCGTCTCCTTGATGAGGATGCCCAGTTGCTCCGGTCCTGTTCTCTCGCCCTGCGGTGCCATGTCAATAGTTTGACACAGGATGTTGCAAGTGTCAGAATATTGACATCCAACCACAAGGAGTAGCCATGACCCTCACCAGCGGTCCCGATTTCGTCTCGTTCCAGGTCCGCGACGTGGAACGATCCGCCGCCTTCTACGAGCACACCGTCGGCCTGCGCCGCCTGCCCACCCCCAACCCCGCCGCCGCGGTCTTCCAGGCGGGCGCCAGTTCGTTCGCCGTGCGCACCCCCTTCCCCGGCGTGGATCTCGACGCACTGGCGGTGCCCAGCGGAGGCGTCGGCGTGTGGTTCCACAATGAGGATGCCACCGGCCTGCACGACCGTCTCGTCACAGAGGGGACGACCGTCCTAGAGGCGCCCTTCGACGGCCCGTTCGGCACGCAGTTCACCTTCCGCGACCCCGACGGCTATGTCGTCACGGTGCACTCGCGGGCTTAACCCCCGCGCACTTGCACCAAGAAGTGAGAATCATTATCGTCCTTAGGGATGGACGAGGATGGATACCGCGGAGCCGCGGCCGCATACGATCTGCTCGCTGAGCCCTACACGGAGAAGAACGATGCGGCCCTGCGCGCGTTCCTCCCTCGGCTCGACCCCGCGGCCGGACCGGTCCTCGACATCGGCTGCGGGTCGGGCCGCGACCTCGCCTACCTCCTCGATGCCCTGCCCACCGCACACGTCATCGGCTGGGAGCCCAGCGAGTCCCTGCGCGCGGTGGCAGTCGGGCGGCTGACTGCGCGCCCCGAGTGGCGCGACCGTGTCACTGTGCGGCCAGAAGACGCCCTCACCGCGCCGCTGCCCGCCGTACTCGGCGGCGTGCTCCTGCGCGGTGTTCTCGGGCATTTCTCCCCCGACGAGCGTGCGATGCTCTGGGAACGCCTCAGCGCCGCACTCCCTGCGGGTGGTGCCATCCTCTTCGATCTGCAGCCACCCGAGCAACCGGAGGAGATCGCGCCCTACATCTTCGCGGACGCGTACCTGGGTGCGCTCCGCTATCTCGGGATCGCCGAGGGAACCGCCCTCGGCGGCGAGCGGATGCTCTGGACGATGACCTACCAGACACTCGACGGCGACAAGCTGCTCGAGGAGCAGACGGCGGAGCACGTGTTCCATCACCCGAGCCCCGCCGCGGTCGCGGCCGGGCTCCGCGGCGCCGGGTTCCGCCTCGATCACCTCGCGGACACGACATCGTGGGCCGCCACGCGGCTTCCCTGAACGGCGATCAGCGAAGCGGACTCGCGGGAGGAACGGGTTCCGGGGCGCACGATCGACGCATACTCCCGAAAGAGGCCTGCACCGCCGCGAGTACCGGCGGCCCCAGAATCATCCCGAGGATGCCCGCCACGGTGCCGACGACGATCGTCGCGAACAGCACGAGGACCGGATGCATCCGCAGCGACGCGCCCAGGGCCCACGAACTCACCATGCTCTGAATCGCGCCGTTCGAGATCAGCCGACAGGCTCCGACGATCAGCGCGGGAACCGGCCCGCCCGCGCCGGAGGCGATGAGAATCGCGAACGCACCCGTGAGCCACGCCCCCACATAGGGAATGAAGGAGAGGACGAAGTACAGGATCAGGACGGGTAAGACGAGCGGAATACCTAAGAGCAGCAACGGGATCGCGAAGATCGGCGCGGTGATGACCGCGGTGAGCGCGATCCCCCGGAAATAGCCACGGAGCGAACGCTTCGAGAGGAGGACGGTCTCCTCGATGAGTACCGCATCCCGACGGGTGACGGAAGCCAACCATGCGGGGAAACGGCGTCCATCACGCAGGACGAAGAAGAGGAAGAACAGGGAGAAGAAGAGGCCGAAGGCGAGGGAGACGGCGCCGAGAAGCGTGCTGCTCACGAGACCGAGAAGTCCCTGTCCCGTCTGCGGCGCGTAAGTGCGTACTGCCGTCTGCGCCTGCTCGACAACGGCAGGATCGATGTCGAGTTGCCGCACCCACCGCGCCAGTGCGTCCCACCCCGCAGCCAGCTGACGGGCGATCTCGGGTCCCTGCTGGATCAGCCCTCTCAGGAGGACCCACAGGATGGCCACCGAGGTGAGGACGGCAAGACCCAGCGTGAGTACGGCGGAGAGAGCGGGGCGGACGCCGCGATGCTCCAGCCACACCGTCAGCGGCTCCAGGAGAATGCCGATGAGGACGGCGACGACGAAGGGCACGAGGATCCCGCTGAGCGCGCCGACGACGATCGCCACGATCACGAAGAGCGCGATCCCACCGATCGCGGCCCAGCTGGTGCGCCCCAACCGGATGAGCCATGATTGCCCGGACGCTTCTCCCATATCCCCATGCTAGCCAGCGGTCGGCGGCGGCCCGGATTCCGATCGTCACCGGGCCGCCGGACTCGGATCAGCTGTGCGGCACGACGACAGCGCGCGCGCTGAGCTTGCCCTCCTGGAGGAGCGTGTACGCCTCAAGGGCGTCATCGAGGCTGAACGTCTGCACATCGGTGACGATCTGACCGGCGCGGTACATCGCCACGACCTCGTGCAGTTCGGCGACCGAGCCCCAATAGGAGCTCGTGAGCACCGACTCGTAGGGCGCCGAGAAGAAGGACCACTCGGTGACCCCACCCGCGATACCGACGACCTGGATGCGTCCACCGATGCCCACGACCGCCTGTGCGAGCTGAATCGTCGGCTTCGCTCCCACGAAGTCGAAGACGGCATCTACGCCGCGTCCCCCGGCCGCCTCGCGGATCCTCTCCGCCTGGCCCTCGCCGCCTCCGACGACGATCGCGCCGCGCTGCGCCGCGATGTCCATCGCAGACTGCTTCTGATCCGTCGCGATGATCGTCGCACCGGTGAGCGCCGTAAGGATCTGCACGGCGATCTGCCCGAGACCGCCTAGTCCGATGACGAGCGCGGTGGCGCCGCCCCTGCTGAGGACCGGCAGCGACTTCTTGATCGCGTGATAGGGGGTCAGCGCGGCATCCGCGAGCGGCGCCGCCGCCACCGGGTCCGCGTCGCCGAGCGGGATGAGGTGTCCCGCGGGAACCGTCACGTACTCCGCCATGCCGCCGTCGCGGCCCAGTCCGATGCCCTGCGCGGGCTGATCGGCAGCGTTCTCGCAGTAGGTCTCCTCACCGAGGGAGCAGGCGATGCAGTGTCCGCATCCGGTGGGTCCGAAGACGAGGTAGGCGTCCCCCTTCGTGAAACCGGTCACACCCTCCCCGGTCTCCTCAACCCACCCGGAGGTCTCATGGCCCAGGGTGTACGGCGGGTTCAAACCGGTGATGCCGGAATTCTCGTCGAAATCGTGATACAGCGACACATCGCTGTGGCAGGCGCCCGCGCCCGCAACGCGCAACAGCACCTCACCGGGGCCGGGCTGAGGCCGGTCGATCTCCTGCAGTTCGGGGAATGTCTTCCACCCGGTCAGACGGACAGCGCGCATGCGCACCTCTTTCTCTCGATATTCGATTCGTTCCTTCGCGTGCGCAGACCGAATCGTCAGGAGAGAGCCATCATCATGGGTCCCGACGGGCTTCGGGCCGTGACGCACACACGTCCCTCGTGCAGAGCGCGGGAGCTTCTCCCGCCGGGTATTTCAGAGGCTTGCTCCGCCTCGGGGCGCCTGATAATTGTACGTCAGCTTCTCGGTTCGGCGGCGGGCAACAGAGAATGGACCGTGCGTCGTGAGCGCTGTTTCCCGCGAGCGCTCCGCCGACGCGTCTCGGACGAATTCGTGGAAAAAGTGGGTCGTTTGTACGAGGCTGAGAGCCTTGTCCCAACTGGGTTCACGGCAGGGCCGGTGAGCGGCGGTCCCGCGGTAGGGGCGAGGCTTTCCCAGCACCTCAGAGAAATCCTCGGATCGGGGTAGCTTGGGGCGATGTCCGCCGTACCCGCGATACCGGGGGCATGGCGGTTTCCCGGAATAGCGCGGGGGAAGGGAGGAGGAAGGTGCAAGCGTTTCTAGCTGAGCACACCTGGGACATAGGTGACGTCCCCTGGAGTGGTGGAGATTCCGATCGGGTTGCCTGCGTCGTAGACGTTGGTGAGCCATCGTGCGATGGTCAGTGAGAACCGATCAAAGCTACTCACAGAAAGACA
>JAATFJ010000137.1 GCA_015655255.1 Actinomycetales bacterium
CGGAAGAAGGTGCGCTCGGTTAGGCCCACGGAGGCGGCGATCTCCGCTGCGGTGGTCTCGTCGTAGCCCTTGTGGGAGAACAGTTCCAGTGCGGCACTCTCGAGGCGCTTCTTCGCGTCCGGTTGCCAGCGTGCCATGCGCCCAGTCTACTGATGTCAGCCGCTGACGTGAGGGGCGGTATAGTGATGTCTGCAACTGACATCACTGAAAGGGCACATATGCATCGCACCCTCGTCGTTCGCCGCGGAGAGAACGCCTGATGCCCCCGGCTCGCTGGAAGTTCGGGGTGCTCACCTGGATGGGCATCTACCCGCTCATCACCCTGCTCCTCTGGGCGTTGAGCCCTGCCCTCGCGCTCATGCCCCTTCCTCTCGCGACGCTCGGCCTCTCCCTCGTGCTCGTGAGCGTCATGACCTTCGTCGTCATGCCCCTGCTCACTCGCGCCTTCCGGCCTTGGCTCACGGCGCGGCGGACGAGGGCCGTCCCGGCTTCTGAGGACGCAGACGCCTGACCCCGGGCGGTGAAAGGATGGATGGAGCGGAAGGAGCAGGCCATGGCGGGGTGGGATGGGACGCGGGTTGTCGTCATCGGCGGAACCTCGGGAATCGGACTCCGGGTGGCCGCCCTCGCGGCGGCGGAGGGAGCGGAGCTGCTCATCGCCGGTCGTGATGAGCAGCGGCTGGGTGGGGCGATTGAATCGCTCACAGCGCAGGGCGCGACCGTCCAAGGCTGGGTCGTCGATGCGCACGACGACACTGCGCTCGCCGCCTTCTTCTCGACGTTGGAGCCCTTCGACCATCTCGTCTCCACGATCGGGACCCCCATGGGCGGCGGATTCCTCTCCGCGCCCCTCGCGGAGATCCGGCGCACGATCGAGTCGAAGTTCTTCGCCAATCTCACGATCGCGCGCCTTGCCGCGCCGCTCGTCCGTGACGGCGGCTCGCTCACCTTCACCTCCGGGACGGGGGGCAGAGCGCAGAATGCGGCGGGGAGCTACGTCGGGAACCTCGCCATCCACGCCCTCGTCGAGGGACTCGCCGTCGAGCTGGCTCCCCGTGTTCGCGTGAACGCCGTCGCGCCGACGTGGACGGACACGCCGCTGTCGGCGGGCCTCCCCGAGGCCGAGCGCGCGGCGACCAAGGCCGACTTCTCGCGCACCATCCCCCTGGGCCGCACCGCGACGATCGATGAGCTCGCCGACGTGTATGTCTTCCTTATGGGCAATGGTTTCGTCACCGGTCAGCAGATCGCCGTCGACGGCGGGATCATGCTGGGTGCCTGAGGCCCCGGATCTCGTTTTCCGCGGTGTGTCACCTCGCCCGTGTGCGAGGTGACACACCGCGGAGACGGTAGCTCAGTGCTCGCGCATGCGCGCCTTCTTCTCGCGGTTCCCGCAGGTGTTCATAGAGCACCAGCGCCGGGCGTGGCCGCGGCTCGTGTCGAGGAAGAGGCCCGCGCAGTCCGCGCCCTCGCACCTCTTGATGCGAGCCGTTCCCGGGGAGTCCAGCGTGAGGATCGCGTCGCGGGCGATGACGGCGAGGGCGTCGGCCATGCCGTGGCCGGGACGGAGGATCCAGACGGACCCTTCGGGCCGAAGGGCGGGGATCGGCGCTCCTGCGGCAGCCGTGTTGAGCACGGCGAGGTCGGCTGCGGCGGGAGCGCTGCCGCCTGCCAGGGCGGAGCCGATCCGGTAGATCGCCTCCCGGAGTTCGATGGCCGAGCGGAGCGCGCGTGCGGACGGGGTGTCGCCGGGGTCGATGCCGGCAGCGGCGAGCCAGAGTCGGAGGTGTTCCGGTGAGGTCAGTCGCTCGGCGGGGGTGTTGCCGCCGCGGTCGCTCCGCGTTGCCGTGAACCGGAAGGCGAGCACCTCGTTGTCGAGACGGAAGACATCGCGGGCCTGCATGTGCTCTCCTGCTTGCGTGAAGTGAACCTGCTGAGATGGTTCACTACAGTATATCGTTGAGGATGTTTGCGAACCTGCTCAGACGGTTCAGCATGGAAGAAGAAGGGGAGACGACATGAGCGATGTCTCATTCATCGGTCTCGGGGCGATGGGGCGTCCCCTCGTGCGCAACCTCCTGCGTGCCGGACATGTCGTGACGGTCTGGAACCGCTCTCCGGGGCCGGTCGCCGCGCTCGCGGCGGAAGGGGCGGTGTCAGCGGAGCGGATCGAGGAGGCGCTTGCGGGCGAGGTCATCCTCTCAATGCTCTCCGACGACGACGCCTTCGCTGAGACGTTCCTCTCGCCCGCAGCGCTCGACGCGATGCCGGAGGGAGGCGTCCACGTCAACCTGGCGACCGTGAGCACCGCGCTCGCACGGGACGCAACGGCATCATATGCCGCTCGCGGCATAGGTTACATCGCCGCTCCCGTCTTCGGGAGGGTGGCGGTCGCGGAGGTCGGCAAACTAAACATCCTCGCGGCCGGCGACACCGCGCTCCTCGACCGCGTGCAGCCGCTCTTCGACGTCATCGGCGCCCGTACGTGGCGACTGGGGGAGCGCCTGGAGCAGGCGAACATGGTCAAGATCCTCGGGAACTACCTCATCGCCTGCGCCATCGAAGCTCTGGGCGAGGCAGTCGCCCTCGGCGACTCGGTCGGGGTGGACGCCGAGGAACTCGTCGAGGTGCTCACCGGCACTCTCTTCCCCGGCGCGGTCTACTCCTCCTATGGAGGCATGATCGCGAAGGAGCGCTACCGTCCCGCGGGATTCACGACACTGCTCGGACGCAAGGACCTCCACCTCGTGCTCGACGCTGCCGCAGACCGCGCCGTTCCCCTCCCCGTCGGAGAGGTGCTGCGTTCCGTCTTCGACGACGCTCTCCGTGCCGGGCACGGAGAGGACGACTGGGCGGTGGTGGGCGGAAGGCGCCGGCGAGGGGACGGATAGCTCATTAGGGAGCGATCTCACCGATATTCCTCGGCAGAAGCAGAGCGAGGATGACGCTGATACCTCCGACGCCGGTGACGATCGCGAATGCGAGCGCGTACCCCGTAGTGTCCGGAACTGGCGTGCCTTGATAGACGGTCGCATGCGTGGCGAGCAGCGCGCCCAGGACAGCGCTCGAGAGCGTCGATCCCACCCAGCGGAA
>JAATFJ010000132.1 GCA_015655255.1 Actinomycetales bacterium
ATCGTCCTGTGGACGACGATCACGGCCGTCATCGTCGGAACGGCCATCTCCGCACTGTCGTGAGGTCCCATCGCCGGTGTCGCGAGCGGCCGAGCCGTTCGCGACACCGGCGTGCCCGGCCCGCACGGCGACGGAGGCGGGTTTAGGGTCATAAGGTGACTCCCGATCTCCAGGCCCGCATCGTCGCCGACTCTCGCGACCGCGTCTCCTGGATGAGGGCGCGTTCGCAGGGGATCACAGCCACCGACGTCGCCGGGCTCTCCGGAGACGCCTCGATCTCGCGCGCCGCCGATGCGAAGCTCGGACGCGGCGCGCATTTCGCCGGCAACGCGTACACGGATCATGGCCGTCGGCGCGAGCCCGAGATTGCGGCGTGGGTTGCGGCGACGCATGGCATCCAGCCGTCCTCCGCGCTCTTCCGCGCGACCGTCGAGCCCCGGCATCTCGCCACGCCCGACGGCATCTGCCAGGATGCGGAGGGACGCATCACGCTCGCGGAGATCAAGACGACGAACAAGTCCTGGCGATCGATCCCGCGCACCTATCTGCGGCAGGTGTGGTGGCAGCAGCACGTGCTCGGCGCTGAGCGCACGCTCTTCGTGTGGGAGGAGCACAAGGACTTCCAGCCTCTCCGCGACGAGCCCGAGTCGGTGTGGATCGACCGCGATGACCGCGAGATCGACCGCCTCGTGACGCTCGCTACCCGCCTCATCGATGAGCTCTACCAGCGCACGACGGGACGCGCAGTTCCGCACGCGGTGCCCGCAGCAGAGAGCCGCCGCGAGGCCCTGCGCGAGCGCGACGCGTTCCGTGCCCTCGCCCTCGCGGACTGAGGCGCCTCCGTCAGCCTGCTGACTGTTCGAGCACCCGCGCCGCTTCCGTGGCGACTTCAGCGGCGATCGCATCGAGGAGGGGGGAGCGCAGGTTCCACTGCTGCCAGTACAGCGGCACGCGAATCGCCGGCTCCCCCAACGCGATGAGGCTGGTGCCGCCGAGCGCCCCGTCCACCTGTTCCTGTGAGAGCATCCCCCATCCCATGCCCAGTGCCACCGCCGTCGCGTAGTCGTGCGAGGCGGGCACATAGTGTCGCGGCACCCCGGCGGGGTTCACACCGCGCCGTCGCAGCCACTCCTGCTGCAAATCGTCCTTGCGGTCGAAATCGACGAATGGCGCGGAGGAGAGCGAATCGGCGTCGACGCCCGCGGGAAGCCAGCGATCGATGAATTCCGAGGTGGCCACCGCACGGTAGGCGAGCACGCCGAGGGAGATACTCGTGCAGCCTGCCACGGGCGTCGCCTCGTTCGTGGCCGCCGCCATGACCTCCCCGGATTCGAGAAGACGCGCGGTGAAGCTTTGATCGTCACGATGCAGGTCGAAGTCGATCCCGCGATTCTGCGTCAGCCGCGCGAGCGGGCGCAGGAACCACGTGGCCATCGAGTCCGCGTAGACCGCGAGGGGAACGTGGACGCGCGCCGTAACCGCCTCAACGCCCAGCTGAGCGAGCGCATCGTGCTCGAGAAGCGCGATCTGCCGTGCAAGACGGACGACGGCAGCACCGGCCGCCGTCGCGCGGGCGGGCTTCCCCCTCACAATGAGGACGCGCCCTAGCTGCTGCTCGAGCGATTTCAAGCGCTGACTCACCGCGGAGGGAGTGATGTGCAGCTGCTGCGCGGCGGCGTCGAGGGTACCCGTGTCGACGATCGCGGCAACGGTCGACGCGAGCTCGGGGGCAGAGAAGACATGCAGTCAGGCTAATGCCGCTGAAGCAGTCTTCGCTTCCGCTAATGAATCGGAGACCCTAGGTTTCCTCTGTGACTGCTCTACTATCGGGCTTCGGGCTCGGTCTCTCCCTCATCGTCGCCATCGGCGCGCAGAACGCCTACATCCTGCGACAGGGGATCAGAAGGGACCATATTGGGCTCTTCGCAGTTGAGGGTGTAGCGGGGGTGCATGCGGCGGTGGCTGGATAGGGGTCGAGGTCCCCCGAGGATGGAAGTTCCTACGCTCGCCATCCGGAAGACCTCGACGTGTTCAACGCTACCTTCGCGACTCCTGAC
>JAATFJ010000322.1 GCA_015655255.1 Actinomycetales bacterium
GCCGAAGGCGGCGCGGATGTTGTCGTGCTGCTGCTGCATGATCGAACGGCCGTCGTTCAACTCGGTGAGCGGTTTGGGGAGGGCGCGTCCCAGGCGTGAGCCCATGCCCGCGGCGAGGATGACGGTCTGAAGAGTCACGAATGCTCCTAAAAAGTATGTGTTCATGGCTGATTCACCAGCCGGACACTTCCTCGTGCCAGGCACAATGCTATCGATTCCGCCTGAACGCCCCCAGTACGGGATGTCGACGTTGTCATTTCGTGACCGAGTGCACACCCAACACTCAGGGTGCAGGCGGTGAGCGAGAAGGCGAGGTGAGATGCGTGACGAAATGCTCCCGCGCCTCTGAGAATATCCGACGCCGTTGATACGTTAGAGCCGTGACTGCTTCCTCCGACGACCGATCCGGGCAGGCTGACGACGCCGCGTCGTCGGCACCGGAAGAGACCGCAGAGGCGGCGAAGAAGACGTCGGCGAGGAAACCAGCCGCCCCGCGGGCTCGGACGACGACGCCGCGCACGACGGCGGCGAAGAGCACGACCGCGAAGGCCACGACGGCGAGGACTACGGCCGCAAAGCCTGCGGCTGCAAGGACCACCGCAGCGGGGACCGCCGCGACGACGAACAGCACGGCAGCGAAGCCCGCGGCGGCGAAGAAGACGCCGGCGGCACGTCCGACGACGGCGAAGACTTCCGCCGCGAAGAGCGCCGCGGTCAAGAAGTCGCCCGCGGCCCGGGGCGCGTCGACGACCGGGACGCCCGCGCGAACACCCACCGCGCGGAGCACGGCAGGAACGGCGAAGACGAGCGCCGCCCGCGCGGCGGCCGTGAAGAAGACCACGGCCACCGCGTCCGCCGCGTCGCGGGCCGTCGTCGAGGCGCCGACGACCGAGGAGACGACACCCCCGCAGCCGGTGACGCCTGCCTCCGGCGAACCGGATGCGCCTGCCGCCGAATCCGCAGCAGCGGACGCAGCGGAAGAATTCTCCGCGGTGGACGCGACGGAAGAATCCTCTCCCTCCGCGGAGAACGTCACCCCGCCCGCATCTGTGACGGACGAGGAAGACCTCGCGGAAAATGCCCTCGTCATCCGGGGTCTCGTCAAGGAGTTCAGCGACCAGCGCGCCGTCAACGGCATCGATCTCACCGTGCCCGCTGGCTCCTTCTACGGCATCGTCGGCCCCAACGGCGCAGGGAAGACGACGACCCTGTTGATCGTCTCCGGCCTGCTCCGCCCCGACGGGGGAACCGTGCGCGTCTGCGGTATCGACCGGGCCAAGGATCCCCGGGGCGCCAAACGACTCCTCGGCGTTCTCCCGGACCGGCTCCGCACCTTCGACCGGCTGACCGGCCGTCAGCTGCTGCGCTACTACGGGCTCCTGCGGGGTCTTCCCTCCGCCGTCGTCGAGAAGCGCGCGGCCGACCTCGCCCGCGCTTTCGACCTCACCGATGCGCTCAGTCGCGTCGTGTCCGACTACTCGGCGGGGATGACGAAGAAGATCATGCTCGCGGGGGCGATGATCCACTCGCCACGCCTCCTCGTGCTCGACGAGCCTTTCGAAGCCGTCGATCCGGTCTCCTCCGCGGTCATCCTCGACATCCTGCGCGCCTACGTCGAGCACGGGGGGACGGTCATCCTCTCCAGCCATGGCATGGATCTCGTGGAACGCGTGTGCTCGCGCATCGCGATCATCGTCGGAGGCGATGTTCTCGCCGAGGGGACCATCGACGAGGTGCGTGCGGGGCAGACCCTCGAAGCGCGGTTCGTGGAGCTCAGCGGTGCCGGCGCCGAGGTGGAGGGCCTGGAGTGGTTGCACACGTTCTCCGGCTGAGGCTCTCCCTGCTGTTCGGCTCCCTCCGCGGAGGGAGACCGGTCGGCGCCATCGCCGGCTTCCTCGTCGTCGCGCTCCTCACCGTCATCGTCTCGGCGGCGACCCTCAGCGTCGCCGATGCGGCGCTGCCGGTCGCGCGGACCGTGATCGTGCTCGGCGCCGCCGTGGTGTTCCTCGGCTTCCTCTTGGGGCCTCTGCTGGTGGGGGCGGTCGATCCTCTCGATCCGCGGCGCTTCGCGGTGTTCGGCCTCGATGAGCGGGCACTGGTGCCCACCCTCGCGCTCGCCTCGCTCCTGAGCATCCCCTCCTTCGCCGTCATCGCCGTGGGCATCTGCGTCGTCATTGTCACGGTCGCGCACGGCGCCGCATGGTTCCCCGCCCTCCTGGCCGGACTCATCGGCGCGCTGTCGATGACACTTTCCGCTCGGATCAGCATGGCGATCAACGCGGCGCTGCTCCCGGAGCGGCGCTCGCGCGAGCTGACCACCCTGTTCGCCCTCGCGGCCATCGTCATCGCCTTCCCCGTCGCCGTGTTCCTCGGATCGATGGAATGGGGAGATGAGGTCCCCGGCGCCATTGCGACCGCCGCGCAAGCGTTCGCACGCACGCCCTTCGGCGCCACCGTCGGCTTCAGCTTCGCCCTTGCGGAGGGGAACACGGGCGAGGCGTGGCTGTGCGGAGCGATCGCCGTGGCCACCCTGCTCGTCCTCGGAGCCGTCTGGGTCCTCCTCGTTCACCGGCTGCTCCTCACGACGGAACGGCCGAACGCTGCCCGCGAGCGCACCGGGCTCGGC
>JAATFJ010000332.1 GCA_015655255.1 Actinomycetales bacterium
CTGCTGCGGCTGCGGCTGCGACACCCCTCTTCTCCAGCTCCTCCCGGATTCGGGCCGCGACCTGACGCGACTTGCGGCGCGCGATCCATGCGTCATCGCGAGCTGTGCGGGCCGCGAAGCGGGCATCCCCCGCCGTGCTCGCGTCCACGATCGGAGGCAGCGCCCGTAGCCGTTCTGCGTGCTCGGTCATGCCAGCGGCTTCGAGCCACCGCGGTGTCGCCACACGGATCGCCCAGTTCGACGCCAACCACCGGCGCGCTTCGTCCTTGCCATCTCCGGCGGTGCCGATCAGCTGCGGGATGTACTGCTTGAGAATCTGACGGTCGGAGTCGTCCAGCCGGTCATTCAGGCTCCGGGCGTAGGCGCCGAGTACCGGCGAGACGCACTTCGGGTGATCCGACCAAGGCTCACCAGCGATATACGACACGGCCTCCATCACGCACGCGCCGGCCTCGAACGAGTTGTGCGCACCTTTGGCGAGGGTCAAGCTCTCGATGTCCAGCACCCGGGCGCTCATTCGTCGCCGTCCTCGTCGTCGAGCGCGGACAGGTCCAACGCCTCGTTACCGGTGCGCGTCTTGTACGCGTCATCCAGCAGTTCGCGCGCCGCGTCCTCGCCCGCCCCCTTGATCGCCTCGACACTAGCGATACGGAGGATCGGGTACGCGTCCTTGTCATCCGGCAGGACACGCTTCGCACGCCGGAAGACGACCACCGCGACCACGTCATCCACGACATCGGCCATCAGCTCGTCATGCAGAGCCTCAAGCCCGTTGTATTCCTCTCCCGGCACCTGGCCGGACAGCTGCACACCCATCACTGCACTCCATTCCCGGCGAGCAACCCCGCCGACCCCACCGGCCACGACACCCTGCCGTGCGCCTGTTCCTGCTCCGCCGTGTACGGCATCCGCAGCCCGAGCGCGTGCGCCCCAGCCGCCGCCAACGCGACCGCATCCCCGACGTTGTGGTCCGGGATATGCGCGGCGGGCACCAACGCCCGCACCCTCGCGAGCACCGTCGCCTTCGCCTCCCGCGCCGACACCTTCCGCGAACCAGCCCCGCCCCGGCCCGTCGCGAGCGCCGCACGCTGCGACGGCGTCACCCGCACCATCGGGCCACGCGGCAGCAACTGGTCCGTGAGCATCCACCACAGGCCCGCACGTTCGTGCGCCTTCGACATCCCCGTACGTGACCCGTACGACGCACCCTCGATCACGATCAGATCGACGTGGGCGGGGATAAACGCGAGGCTCTCCCGCAGCATCACCCGGATGCGACGCCGAGTCGTCTCGACCGTGTCAATCTCCGGCTTCGGTGCACGGCCCCGCCATGTCTGCCACGACGGGTCAGGGAAGTCCGTACCCGGATGCCATGTGACCATCGCGACGCCGCTACACGTCAGCGAAGGATCGATGCCCACAACGACGCTCACGACTCGACCGCCAGGAAATCCAGTGCCATCTCCGCACCGTCGAGGTAGTCCTTCACGATCCCGCGAAGCCAGTCGAGTCCCCACGGGCGCCGAGCGACCATCTCGAACGCGTGCACGTAAGCGGGGAACCCGAGACGCAGCGCTTCGAGGTTCTGCGCGTCCGCCGCCGACGCCGCCAACAGCAACCGCTGCACGAAGCTCCCCGGCTCCACACCAAGGTTCGTGTCACCGAAGAACCAAAGGACGCTTCTGGCTACTTCGAGCGACACGACCGGTCGGACTTGCCCGGTCATGCGGTCCTCTCCTCAATCGAGTGCGAGAAGAGATCAAGACGCATTTCGCGTGCTGACGCAGCAGCTTGCTCCGCCGTGGCCGCGCTCACGGGACGACCGCCAGCCACTCGCCGAGGTCCGCGTCCCGCACATCCACCACCGACACCGGCGGGAACGGCACATCCACCTCCACCGGCTCCAACGCGAACACCTGCCGGTTCGTCTCCTCAGCCATCACTGCCGCCTCCTCCACACTCGTTGTCGTCTTCCTGTGCCCGTTCATTGCCGGCAAACCGTCGTCGTTCGCATCCGCGATGAGGAACCCGCTCACCGCTCGGCCCCCAGCCGGCGTGCACGCTCAGCCATCCGCACCTCATGAGCAGCCGCCTCCGGACTGACCTCCGCCAGATCCTCAAGACCCGCCGAAGGGAGGGATGTGGGTGCCGTCGTGTGCGGTGCCCTCCCCTCGACGGGTGGCTTACGACGCCGCGGACGCAGCACGATCACGGCAAGACCGATGGGCGCGGCGATCACGATCAGATCCGCGCCGTTGAACCCCGGCACCAACGCCGCAGGACCACACAGCACAGCGACGATCACGACAGTCGACGCAGCAAGAAAACGCGGGACGCTCATGCTGCACCCACCTCTGAATGCTCCTCAGCGAGCTTCATCGCGTCCCGCTCCGCTAGACGGAGCAGCGCCGCCGCCGCCA
>JAATFJ010000018.1 GCA_015655255.1 Actinomycetales bacterium
ATTGGGGCGGACGAGCAGCCGAGAGAGCGCGTGCAGCCGCAGGTACGCGTCCGCCGTCGATGCGGGCGCCTCGTCGAGGTCGATGCGGAGCTCGAGGAAGGCGGTGCGCACATTCCTGCGCTCATCAGCTCCGGCGAGCGGTTCCCACGTCGCCTTCGCCTCCGCGGCCTCGGCGGCGGTGGGCGTTCCCCGGCCGATCTCGGGGAACCAGGCGTCGAGAACCGTGCCGTCGGCGGTGAGGGTCGTGAGGCCGATTCCCCAGATGTCGCGAGAGATGCTCATGGGATAACGCTATCGTTCCCGTCGGGAAGGGAGCATCCGCGCGACTAGGGTGGTCTCATGCCGCTCGATCTGACCGCGTCCTCCGTCGCTCTCACCAGGGCGATCTGCGATATCCCCAGCGTCTCCGGTGACGAGAAGTCCCTCGCCGACGAGATCGAGGCCGCCATCGCCGGATACGACCATCTCGAGGTCATCCGCCATGGCAACACCGTCGTCGCGCGAACGAACCTGCGCCGGGCGCAGCGCGTCGCGATCGCGGGACATATCGACACCGTCCCCATCAACGCGAACGTCCCGACGAAGGACATCGAGGTCAATGGCGAGCCGTACCTGTGGGGGCGGGGCACGGTCGATATGAAGAGCGGCGTCGCGGTGCAGCTCAAGCTCGCCGCCGAGCTCACCGCGCCGACGGTCGACGTGACCTGGATGTGGTACGACAACGAGGAGGTCACGGCCTCTCTCAACGGGCTCGGACTGCTCGCCGCGGCGCGGCCCGATCTCTTCGCGGCCGACTTCGCCGTGCTCGGCGAACCCTCCGGCGGCGAGGTCGAGGGCGGCTGCAACGGTACGCTGCGCGTGGTCGTGCGCACCCGCGGCGTGCGCGCACACAGTGCGCGCGCCTGGATAGGGGAGAACGCCATCCATGCGGCGGCGCCCATCCTTGCGCGGCTCGCCGAGTACCGTGCCCGCGAGGTCGCCGTCGAGGGGCTGCTTTACCGGGAGAGCCTCAGCGCCGTGCGGATCTCCGGTGGCGTCGCGGGCAATGTCATCCCCGATCTCTGCGAGATCGAGGTCAACTACCGCTTCGCGCCGAGCAGATCCGTGGACGAGGCCTTCGCCCACGTCAAGGCGGTGCTCGCGGGCTTCGACGTGGAACTCGTCGACTCGTCCGCGGGCGCGCGTCCCGGCCTCGATGCCCCGCTCGCGCAGGAGTTCGTTGCTGCCGTCGGCGCGGAGCCGCGCCCCAAGTACGGCTGGACGGACGTCGCGCGCTTCTCCGCCCTCGGCATTCCCGCGGTGAACTATGGTCCCGGTGATCCGCATCTCGCGCACCACGATGAAGAGCGGGTTTCCCTCGCGCAGATCGACGCGGTGGAGCGCGGACTGCGGGCGTGGCTCAGCGCGTCGTGACGACGCTCGTCCGGCGCTGGGCGGGGCTGCCGGTCGTCGTCCGCATCGCCGTCATATACATCGCCGCGCGCCTCGTCACAACCGGGTTCCTCTGGATCGCGGCCGCGCAGTCGGGCCCGTTTTCGCGCTTCGGCGCCGATGCGACGCTGGGCAGCTTCGTGCTCGGCTGGGACGCCCAGTGGTACTGGAGCGTCGCCGTCTACGGCTACCCGTCTGAGCTCCCGCTCTCGACGACGGGGCAGATCAGCGAGAACGCCTGGGCTTTCCTGCCCGTCTACGCCTATCTCGCGCAGATCGTGGGCTTCCTGCTGGGCTCCTGGGGCGCGGGCGCGTTCCTCATTTCGATCGTCTCCGGTTTCTTCGCCTGCCTCGTGCTGCACCGGCTGCTACGGCGGCGGATCGGCTCCGGCGCGGCGCTCTGGGCCGTGGTCTTCTTCGCCTCCGGTCCGCTCGCGGCGCTGTTCCAGGTCGGCTACGCGGAATCCCTCTTTCTCCTCCTGCTCTTCCTCGCCCTCGACGCTGTCGCGCGGAGGAGCTTCTGGCCGCTCTACCTCCTCGTCCCCCTGCTCGCCTTTACCCGGCCGGGTGTGCTCGCCTTCGCGCTCTTCCTCGCCCTCTACGGCATTCTGCGCTGGGTGCGGCGGCAGACGGATCCGCTTCCTATGCGGCAGATCGCGCACATCATCGTCATCGGTCTTCTCTCCGCCGTTCTCGGTTTCGCCTGGCAGCAGATCGCAGCGTTCGCGACGGGGGTGTCGGGCGCGTATCTGGAGACGGAACTGTCCTGGCGGCGCAACTGGCTTCCCGGTACGGCGGAGCAGTTCGTGCCTTTCGACGGCTGGATCCAGGCCGCGCAGTTCTGGCTGTCGGCGTGGGGGCTGCCCGGCTGGGGGATCCCCGTTCTCGTCGTGCTCGTCCTCGTCGTCGCCGCGCTTCTCCTCTTCTCCTCCCGGGTACGGTTGGTGGGCGCGGAGATCCGGTTGTGGAGCGCGAGCTATCTCCTCTATCTCCTCGCGGTGTTCTTCCCGCAGTCGAGCCTCTTCCGTCTCCTCCTGCCGGTGTCGCCGCTGTGGGGCGCGGTGGCTGTGCGCCGCTCCCGCGCGTTCCGCATCGGCGTCCTCGGGCTGTGTCTGATCGGCCAGTGGCTGTGGATCTGGGCTGTCTACGCGCTCGGTAATGCCTACTGGCAGGTCCCCTGAGGGGTGCGGCGAGGCGCGGAAAAGCCGTTTTCATGACGAATTCTTCCCAGCGGGGACACAGTCTCCGAAGGCACCCGATAAACTTAACCGGTACCACCGAGGAAAGGGAGCCACGATGGCAGCGATGAAGCCGAGGACCGGAGACGGTCCCATGGAGGCTGTTAAAGAAGGACGACTCATCATCGTCCGGGTCCCGCTCGAAGGCGGCGGCCGCTTGGTCGTCTCCGTGAACGATGACGAAGCCAAGGAGTTGCACGACGTGCTCGCCGCCGTCGTCAACCCGGCGTAAACAGTCTTCGTCCGCATTCGGACGGAGGGGCGGGAGTCAGAGGACTCCCGCCCTTTTCTTGTTGTCGCGCGTGCGGCTCAGCGCTGCTCGCTCACGTTGAGGAGCTGCAGGAGGCCTTCGCCCGTCGTGGACAGCGCGGTGAGCACGGCGGGGGAGGACTGCGTCTCCTGGATGAGGGAGCGGTAGGCCGAGGTCACCTCGTCGCGCTGTACGGGATCGGCGACGCGCCCCCCGGCGAGGACGCGGGGGATGAGGACGATACCTCCTGTGCGCACGAGGCGCAGGCCGTGGGCGACGTAGTCGATGACGTTCTCGGCGTCGGCGTCCACGAGCACGATGTCGTAGGCCGCCTCGTTCATCCGCGGGAGCACATCGGCGGCACGGCCCGTGATGAAGCGCACCCGGGTGGGGGCGATCTTCGCATCGGCGAAGCTGCGCCGCGCGACGGCCAGATGCTCCGGCTCCTTGTCGATGGAGGTGAGCACGGCGTGCGGGGCACCCCGCAGCAGCCAGAGCCCAGAGACGCCGGCCCCCGTCCCGATCTCGACGATCGAGCGGGCGCCCACGGCGGCGGAGAGAACGGAGAGCTCGGCGCCGAGCGCGGCACTCACGGGAGCGGCGCCCAGTTCGACGGCATGGGCACGAGCACGGGCGATGACGTCGGGCTCGACGATGGCCTCGCGGACGTAGCGGGCGTTGGCGTCGTTCTCGCTCATGGGCTGCACTCTCTGGGAAGGATGGGCTGCCCCCAGCGTATTCGCTTCTCTGACGGGGAGCTCCGAGGCGCGGCGAGTACGCTGAACTCATGATCTTCGGACTCACCTTCGAGAAGATGCTGCTGATCGGTGTGATCGCAGCGCTCCTCATCGGTCCCGAGCGTCTTCCCCGCTACGCGGAGTCCTTCGCCCGGATCGTGCGGCGTGTGGGTGAGTACCTCCGCGATGCCAAGGGTCGCGTCCGCGAGGAGATGGGGCCGGAGATCGACGAGGTCGACTGGCGCAAGCTCGACCCCCGACAGTATGATCCCCGCCGCATCATCCGCGATGCACTCTTCGACGACGGCGCGGCGCCCGTCGCCACGGCGACCGCGACGGCCGCTCCCGTCGTCGCGGAGAGACCCGTCCCCGCGTTCGCCGGAGGGAAGAGTCGTCCCGAGTTCGGGCGGGACAATCCACCGCCCTACGACTCAGAAGCCACCTGAGGTCGCTGATCTTTCGGCGCGTGACGGCCGAATAGGGCCGCGGCCGTTCTCGCCATAGAATCAGCGGGTGACAGAACGTGCTCCCTTCCGCGCCGACATCGTCGGCAGTTTCCTCCGCCCTGTTCCTCTCGCCGCTGCGCGAGCCGCCCACGAGGCCGGTGATCTCGACGACGAGGGGCTGCGCGCCGCCGAAGACGCCGCGGTCGCCGATCTCGTGCAGAAGGAGTCCGCCGCGGGCCTCCGCCTCGCGACCGACGGGGAGTTCCGCCGCTCGTGGTGGCACTTCGACTTCTTCGGCCTCCTTGACGGAGTGGACATCGTGGAGCTCGACCACGGCATTCAGTTCCAGGGCGTGCAAACGCGCCCGCGCGGCATCCGGATCACCGACAAGATCGGCTTCTCCGACACGCATCCCTTCCTCGCGCACTTCCGCGCGCTGCGCGACACGGCCGCCGCCACGGGGGCCGTCCCCAAGTTCACGATCCCGGCCCCGACGGTGCTCGACTTCCGCCTCGAACCGGGCAACATCGACAAGCGCGTCTATGACGGCCGCGATGCCATCGTCGACGACCTCGTCGCCGCCTACCGCGACGCCCTGCAGGCGTTCTACGCGGAGGGTGCCCGCTACCTGCAGTTCGACGACACGGCCTGGGCGTATCTCTGCTCGGAGGTCGAACTCGCTAAGGCCCGCGACCGCGGCATCGAGACCGATGGACTCGGCGAGCGCTATGCGACGCTGCTCAACCGCATCCTGGACGGCAAGCCTGATGACCTCACCGTGACCACCCACGTCTGTCGCGGCAACTTCCGCTCGACCTGGATCTCCTCCGGCGGCTACGAGCCCGTCGCCGAATACCTGCTCGGCGGCACAGAGTATGACGGGTACTTCCTTGAATACGACAGCGAGCGCGCGGGCGGCTTCGAGCCGCTGAGGCACCTCCCCGCGGGCGACAAGATCGCCGTCCTCGGCCTCGTCACGACGAAGACGGGCGAGCTGGAGGACGCGGACGCCGTGCGTCGCCGCATCGACGAGGCGACGGCGTTCGTGCCCCTGGAGCAGCTGGCGCTGAGCCCGCAGTGCGGCTTCGCATCGACGGAGGAGGGGAACGCGCTCACCGAGGATGAGCAGTGGGCCAAGGTCCGTCTCGTCACGGAGGTCGCTGCCGACGTCTGGGGCTGATCGCCTGGTGTGCGGAGAGGGCCGTCGCCTCGTGCGGCGGCCCTCTCCGCGTCCGCTCGGGGATGTGCGCGGCGAATACCGCGGAATCGTTGACAATCGCGGCGCGAGAAATCACTATGGACAGAGGGAAATAGCCCCCGCGTGCGACGACGCTGACGCACGGAGAAGACGAGGAAGTCGAGGAACGCTATGGCGAACAATCTGCAGCAGCTCATGGACGAGAAGGGGAACATCGTCGAGATGCTCCGCAACTCGAGGCTGGGCACGTACATCTACCCGGTCGTCCCGGCCGAGTTCAGCAACTGGCGGCGGGAGCAGAAGGCCTGGCGCAACTCCGCCGTGCTCTACGACCAGACCCACCACATGGTGAACTTCTTCGTCTCCGGTCCGGATGCGCTCAAGCTCCTCAGCGATACCGGCATCAACTCCTTCGCGAACTTCCCCGTGAACACCGCGAAGCAGTTCGTCCCCACAGCCTCGAACGGCGGCGTGATCGGTGACGGCATCCTCTTCCGTGAGGCGGAGGACGACTACGTGTACGTCGGCCGCGCGCCGGGGGCCAACTGGCTGCAGTTCCACGCGGAGACCGGTGCCTACGACCTGGAGTTCCGCTACGACGACCGCTCACCGTCGCGCCCCTACGGCCACGCCGTCACCCGCGACTACTGGCGCTTCCAGATCCAGGGGCCGAACGCCTGGCAAGTCATCGAGAAGGTCAACGGCGGGCCGGTCGAGCAGCTGAAGTTCTTCCATATGGACTACATGAACATCGCCGGCGAGCGGGTCCGCACTCTGCGCCACGGCATGGCCGGCGCACCGGGCCTCGAGTTGTGGGGTCCGTACGAGACCTATGAAAAGACCCGCAACGCGATCCTGGCCGCCGGCCAGGAGTTCGGCATCGTGCCGGTGGGGTCACGGGCCTACGGCTCCAACACGCTCGAGTCGGGTTGGATCCCGTCGCCGCTGCCCGCGATCTACACGGGCGAAGAGATGCGCGCGTACCGCGAATGGCTCGGCGCGACGAGCTACGAGGCCACCAACGCGATCGCGGGCAGCTTCGTCTCGGACGACATCGAGGACTACTACGTCAATCCCTGGGAG
>JAATFJ010000246.1 GCA_015655255.1 Actinomycetales bacterium
CGCGACCCTCGCGATCGGCTTCACGAAGACCGCGATCCCCGGCGCGAACGTCCTCGCCGTCGCGATCTTCGCCGCCGTGCTGCCCGCGAAGACATCGACCGCCGGGATGCTGCTGCTCCTCATCCTCGGCGACGCCTGCGCGCTCCTCGTCTACCGGCGACACGCGCACTGGCCGACCCTGCTGCGCCTCGCCCCCGCCGTGCTCGCCGGGGTGCTGCTCGGCTTCGTGTTCCTGCTCTTCAGCGATGACGACATCGTCCGGCGAACGATCGGCGTCATCCTGCTCCTCATGGTCGCGATGACGCTATGGCGGCGACGCACGAAGAAGGAGGAGGCGGACACGGGCGGCGTGCTGCTCGCGGCGACCTACGGCACGGCCGGGGGATTCACGACGATGGTCGCGAACGCGGGCGGACCCGTGATGTCGCTGTACTTCCTCGCGGCACGCACTCCCATGCAGGTATTCCTCGGCACCTCGGCGTGGTTCTTCGCCATCGTCAACCTCGTGAAGGTGCCGTTCCTCGCGGGTCTCGGGCTGTTCACCTCGTCGGTGCTGTGGCTGGATCTGATCCTCGCGCCCGCCGTGCTCATCGGCGCGTTCGTCGGCACGCGCGTGGCGAAGAGGATGAATCAGCAGATCTTCGACCGGCTCGTCCTGGGCCTGACGATCGTCGGTGCCATCTACCTGCTGTTCTGAAATCCGGGGACGCCCGAGCCTGGACTCCCCGACCCGACGCTCAGTCGAGGAAGATGTCCGGGAAAAGCCGTTCGTCGGGGGTGCCGGGGACGGCAGCATACGAGGAGAAGTCCGTCACGCCCTCCGCCGCCAGCACGTCCTCGACGATGAGCGACTGTCCGGTGTACTCCCGCGCGGGCTTCGTGAGCACGGCGTAGGCGGCATCGGCATAGATCTCCGGCGTCCGGCTGGCGGCCATGAGCCGGTCGCCGCCGAGCACGTTCTGCACGGCCGCCGTCGCGATCGTCGTCCGCGGCCACAGCGTGTTCGCGGCGATCCCCGCCTCCGCGAACTCCGCAGCGATGCCCAGCGTCGCCATCGTCATCCCGAACTTCGCAAGCGAGTACCCCGTGTGCGCGCCGAGCCACTTCGGGCTGGGGTTGAGCGGCGGGGAGAGGGAGAGGATGTGCGGATTGGGGGCGTCCTTCAGCTGCGGGATCGCCGCACGGGACAGCATGAAGGTGCCGCGCACGTTGACGTCCTGCATGAGGTCGTACTTCTTCGCGGAAAGGTCGAGGGAGCCGGACAGGTCGATGACGCTCGCGTTGTTCACGACGATGTCGATGCCGCCGAACTCCCCCTGGGTCGTGAGCACGGCCTCCGTGATGTCGTCGTCGTTGCGGACATCGCCGACGATGGGGAGCGCCTGACCGCCCGCGGCCCGGATCTGCTCGGCGGCGGTGTGGATGGTGCCCTCGAGTTTCGGATGCGGGGTGTCGGTCTTCGCCAACAGGACGATGTTCGCCCCGTCGCGGGCGGCGCGCAGCGCGATGGCGAGGCCGATGCCGCGGCTGCCGCCGGACATGAGGATGGTCTTTCCTGCGAGTGTGCTCACGATGCTCCTTGCGTTATTTCGGGGCCATGCGGATCGCACCGTCGAGGCGGATCGTCTCACCGTTGAGATAGCCGTTTTCGACGATGTGCTGGACGAGGGCGGCATACTCGGCAGGCTTCCCGAGGCGGGCAGGGTAAGGGACCTGCTGGCCGAGGGAGTCCTGGGCGGGCTGCGGGAGCCCCGCGAGCATCGGCGTCTCCATGATGCCGGGGGCGATCGTGCACACCCGGATCGCGTGCCGGGCGAGTTCACGGGCGATGGGGAGGGTCATGGCGTGGACGCCGCCCTTGGAGGCCGAGTAGGAGGGCTGGCCGATCTGGCCGTCGAAGGCGGCGACGCTCGCGGTGTTGACGATGACGCCGCGGTCGCCGGAGTCGGTGGGATCGGTTCTGGCGATGACGGCGGCGGCCTGGGAGAGGACGTTAAACGTGCCGATGAGGTTGATGCGGATGCCGCGCTCGAAGTCGGCGAGGGGAAGCGGGTTCCCCGCGCGGTCGAGGACTTTGGCGGCCGGGGCGATGCCGGCGCAGTTCACGACGATGCGGAGGGGCGCGGGGACCCGCGCGACCGCCTCGGCGACCTGCGCGGGGTCGGTGACGTCGGCCGGGACGAACATCCCGCCGATCTCCGCGGCTTTCTCCTCGCCCGCGGACGTCAGCAGATCGATGAGGGTGACGGCGGCTCCCGCCGCGGCGAGCGCCTGCGCGGTGGCGAATCCGAGTCCCGATGCCCCGCCCGTGACGAGGGCTCCTGCTCCGGCGATCTGCATCCGGCTCTCCTTCGAACGATGTGCGACCAGGTCCCAGTGTAGGCGGTCCGGAGTTCCAGAGGAGAGGCGTCCGGCCCCGTCCGCCCCATCGCTCTCGTCGCTCCCCGTCCGCACGACGCGCGTCCCCGGCCCTCACCTGGTGCCCTCCTCCCTCTCCTCTCCGCCGAGCCGTCCACGCCCCGCCGAGCCCCCACGTAGATGCGCGAATACGCGGGTGGCTCTGCGGCTGGCGGGCGGCTCGATGGCTTGTCCACGGAGGAGCGGAGAGAATAGGGACATGTCCTTTCCCGCCGCGGATGTCGCCGTCCCCGCCCGCGTGCAGGCACTCGCGCGGGGGGCGGCGCTCACGCCGGTCTGGGAGAACGGTATCGGCGGGTTGACGTTCCGCACCGACGACGGTCGCGTCCTCAAGTGGGGGCCACGCGAGGCGGAGGTGACGATGCGCGCCGAGGCGGAGCGGCTCCGCTGGGCGCAGCGCTGGATCGCCGTCCCCGAGGTCATCGAACAGGGCGAGGACGCGGACGAAGAATGGCTCGTCACGGTGACGATCCCCAGCGAGAGCGCGGTCTCCGAGCGCTGGCTGCCGGAGGCCGCGACGGCCGTGCGCGCCGTGGGCGAGGGCCTCCGCGCCCTGCACGATGCGCTGCCCGTCGTGGACTGCCCGTGGGAGTGGTCGGTGCCCTCCCGCATCGCGCACGCCGCGACCCGCGGCATCGAGGTGCCGGAGAGCCTGCGCGTTCCTCCGCTCATCGATCTCCTCGTCGTGTGCCACGGCGATGCCTGCTGCCCCAACACGCTCCTGGACGATGCCGGCCGCTGGACCGCGCACGTCGATCTTGGCGCCCTCGGCACAGGCGACCGCTGGGCCGATATCGCGGTCGCCGCGATGAGCACCCAGTGGAACTACGGCCCCGGCTGGGAGGACGCCCTCATCGCCGCCTACGGCCTGGAGCCCGACCGCGAGCGAATGGTGTATTACCAGGCGCTCTGGAACGCGACCTGAGGTTCGGGCAGCGCGCCTCAGGACCATACGAACCGGAACGTCCCGGCGAGGACGGAGGCAGTGAGGGCGAGCACCATGATGACAGCCCCTCCGGCGAGCGCGACGGCATCCCGCCGGTGCAGACGCGACGGCCGCGACCACGTGCGTTCGATGTCCGAGCCGAATCCGCGCGCCTCCATCGCCATCGCGAGCTTCGTCCCGCGGCGCACGGCGAAGACGAGCAGTACGAAGGCCAGGGAGAAGAACCTGCGCAGCAGGCCGCGGTCGCCGACGCCGCGGGCTCGCCGCGCGAGCGACATCGTGCGCCAGTCGTCGAGGAAAAGGCCGATCATGCGCGTCCCCGCGAGTACGCCCAG
>JAATFJ010000214.1 GCA_015655255.1 Actinomycetales bacterium
CGCTGATGTTGCGGATATCGGCACCGCGGAAGGCGTAGATGGACTGGTCGGAGTCGCCCACGACGGTGAGGGAGGCACCCTCGGCCACAGGTGTCGCGGGCCTATCGAAGATCATCATGCCCTCGGAGGCATATGCCTCGCCGCTCTCTCCGGAGACCGGCCGGGTGAGCTCGTGGATGAGCGAGTACTGTGCGTGGTTGGTGTCCTGGTACTCGTCGACGAGGATATGCCGGAACCGCTTGCGATAGATATCCGCGACGTGCGGGAAGGCACGGAAGAGGAAGACGGTCTGCCCGATGAGGTCGTCGAAGTCGAAGGCGTTGGCCTTCTGCAGCGCCCGCTGGTAGTCGGAGAAGATCTCCACGAAGAGCCGCTCCGCCGGGTCAGACATGTTCGCCTGACGGGCGTATGCCTCGGCATCGGAAAGCTCGTTCTTGAGCTTGGAGATGCGCGACTGCACCCCCGCGGGCGTGAGTCCGTAGGCGTCCGCCTCGTGCTCCTTCACGAGCCGTTTGAGGAGCGCGCGCGAATCGCCGGAGTCGTAGATGGTGAACGAGGACGTGAAGCCGAACTGCGCCGCCTCACGCCGCAGGATGCGCACACACGCGGAGTGGAAGGTGGAGATCCACATGCCGCGCGCGGCATCCCCCACGAGCGCCTGCACACGCTCGCGCATCTCCCCCGCGGCCTTGTTCGTGAACGTGATAGCGAGGATCTGGCTCGGCCACGCCTCGCGATTGCGCAGCAGCAGCGCAATCCGGCGCGTGAGAACGCTCGTCTTCCCCGATCCGGCACCGGCGACGATGAGGAGCGCGGAGCCACGATACGTCACCGCGTCGAGCTGCTGCAGATTGAGGCCGGCGAGCAGGGGGTCCTGACCCTGCGGGGCGGGCGAAGGGACGAGGAGCGGGGCGTCGGTCATGGCTCTCCGAGTCTAAGCCGCAGCACCGACACGGACGTACCATGAGTGGGCGGCGGCGATCGGATGATCAGGAGGCGCGACGTGATCCATATGCTGAGCGACCAGGAGTGCTTCGAGTTCCTCACGAGCACGACCGTGGGAAGGGTCGGCGTGATCCGGGACGGCCGCGTCCTCATCCTCCCCGTCAACTACGCGCTCGACGGACGCGACGTGATCATCCGCACGGACGGCGAAGGGATCCTCGCCGACGCCGCCCGCGAAGGAGGCGAGATCGCCGTCGAAGTCGACCATCACAACGACATGGCCGGCGTGGGCTGGAGCGTGCTCCTGCACGGCAGCATCGGCGTCGCAGATCCGGAGCCGACCGGGCTGCCCACGCCGTGGGCCGGAGGCGGGAGAGACCTCACGCTGCGCTTCATCCCCTCGTCGATGTCCGGGAGGAGCGTGCGCCGGGAGAATCCCTGAGCGCACGGACCGCCCGTCTCGCTAGGCTGGGCATCGTGGCGGGAGGGAAGATCGCGGAGAGGCGCGGCGCGGCCGCGCCCGATGCCGCATCAGCGCGCACGGCGTCGCTGCTCCCGCAGTGGGCACGCAGTGCCGCGGACAAGCTCCCGACAAAATGGATCGTCGGCGGAGCGACGGCGCTCTTCCTCGCCGCGACCGCCGCTTTCGGGGGGCTGGGCACCGCGGCGGAGGCGACGCCTCCCTCGATCACTATCGGCGCGCCCATCGATGCGGGCGACTACGACATCACCGTCGAAGGAGTGCGGTCCTTCACGAGCGAGAACGAGGACGTCCCCGTCTTCCTCCTCTCCGCGGAAGACGACGCCCCTTTCACCGTCGTGGCCGTCGACGCGAGCGTCGTGAGCCGCGTGGGCGTCCCCGTCGGCGCCGATCTGCAATTCCAGAACGTGCGGGGCGGAATCTTCCCGCGGACGGGGGACTCCCCGACGCTGACGATCGACGGCATCGGCGGATCCGCCGGCGTCACCCGGCAGGACGACACCATGGACACCGTCGTCCTGCAGCCAGATCTCCCCGAGGAGGTCACCATCTGGTGGAGGGTCGAGGGGCCCGTCGACGAGGTGTCTCTCGAAATCTGGTCGAGCACGACCGCGCCCGGCGCGTTCCTCGCCCGCGAGTACGAGACGCTGTGGTCCCGCGGAGAGGTCGTCGCGGCGGCCGTCCTCCCCATCTCGGACGGCGGCGAGGAATGAGATCCGGGACGCGCCGCGCCCTCCTGCGCTGGACGATCGCCACGGGATGCCTCGTCGCCGCCTGGCTCGTCTCCGCGCACGTCCCA
>JAATFJ010000315.1 GCA_015655255.1 Actinomycetales bacterium
CCGCGTTCAGGCCGACGGCGGCGGAGGTGTCCCCGGAGACGCCGATCGTCACCTCCGTGGGGAGGGCGGTACGGAGCGCGGCGACATGTGCGGCGGCCGCGACAGGATCGGCAGGGACTCCGGGGATCTTGATCGATGCGATGCCGGGCAGGCGGGCGATACGCGCGGAGAGCTCCGTGCGGAATGTGAAGCGGGTGGTCGTGGGGTTGTCGTACACGATCACGGGCAGTGTCGTGTGCGCGGTGACGGTGCGATAGAGCGCGAAGACATCATCCTCGGTGAGCGGCTGATACGACATCGGGGCCAGCAGCAGCCCAGCCGCCCCGGCCTCTTCCGCATTGTCGACGCGGGCGAGGACCTGCGAGGTGCGCAGCGCGCTCACGCCGACGAAGACGGGTGTCGCACCCGCATGCGCGACGGCGAGCCGCGCGGTCAGGGCGTGCTCGGCATCGCTGAGGTACGCCCCGGATCCGGTCGAGCCCAATGCCGTAATCGAGTCCACGCCCGCCGCCGCCAGGCGCGCGACGATTCCCGCGAACGCGGCCTCATCCACTCGGTCGTCGCGCAGCGGTGTGAGCGGGAAAGCGGAGAGTCCGGTGAACATACTAGTCAGATCCTCTCCCGTGCAGGGCGCTGCGTGCAGCCTATCGCCCTCCGCGGACGGGCCGTCAGCGCCGACGGGCAAGGAGGACGACGTCGTCGAGCATGGCGGGCTCGCCGTCGGGGCCCGTCGTCTCGCGGCTGCGCGTCTCCGCGATCCGGATCTCCCACCGCGCCGGATCGAGCCCCAGCGATTCCTGCTCCTCTGCCACGGTGGGGAACCGCGGCGCATCCGCGTGGGCCATCGTGCTCCACGGCGGGATCCCCGCATGCGAGGTGATGAGGAGATGTCCCTGCGGCGCCACGCGTGCGGCGGCCTCGCGCAGGATGCGCTCGCGGGGGAGATCGACGGGGGAATGCAGGAAGCTCGCGGTGACGAGATCGAAGGAACCCTCGGGAAGCGCGGCGAGATCGGCGCGGACGAAGTGCGCCCCGGATGCATGCGCGGCACGAGCCGCCTCCTCGGCGCGTCCGATCGCGGTCGGGGAGATGTCGATCCCCGTCGCCTCCCAGCCGCGCTGCGCCAGCCAGAGCACATCGGATCCCTCACCGCAGCCGAGGTCGAGAGCGGTCCCGGGAGGAAGCTCGGCGGCGACATCGGCGAGCACCCGATTGACCCGTCCCGACCACACCTGCGCGCGGGTGGTGTAGTGCTCCTCCCAGAAGTCCGCCGGTGCGATGTCCGGCGATGCGGCGGTGGTCGCCGCATCGAAGTCCTCGGAGACGAGTGCGGCATTCACGACTCCGGCCGCCATCGCCCCCGCGCCCATCGCCATGGGCACGTTCGCTCCAGGGTTGACGACGTTCCCGATCGCCCAGATGCGGTCATGGCTCGTCGCGCCCGCGGCATCGACGGCGAGGAAGGAACCGAACGGTGTGCTCGCCCGTTCCAGACCGAGGCCGGAGAGGAATCCGTCCCGGGGCCGCGCCGCGCCCATCGTGAAGAGCGCATCGACGGGGATCTCACGCCCGTCGCGCATGCGCACGGCGGCGATCGCGCTTCCCTCTCCGATGACCTCGGCGACGGGGCCGTCGACGAGCACGATTCCCCGCGCGTGCAGCCGCGGTGCTGTTTCCGGGGCGACCGTTCCCAGTCCCTCGGTGAACACCGTGACCTCCGTGCTCCACTGCCGGATGAGCTCTGCCTGATGGAGGCTGAGCGGAGAGGTGGTGAGGACGCCGAGTCGGCGTCCACGCACCTCCCACCCGTGACAGTAGGGGCAGTGCAGCACCGTGGTCCCCCAGCGCTCGGCGAGGCCGGGGATCGCCGGGAGGTCATCGGCGAGACCAGTGGCGACGATGAGGGCGCGCGCGACGGGCGTGCTCCCGTCGGTCAGTCGTATGGTGAGGGTGTCGTCGCCGTCCTCCACGCGTTCGATCGACGCATCGGCGAAGGAGACGCCGTAGTCCGCGGCCTCGGCACGCCCGCGACGCAGCAGCTCCGCCGGCGGAACCCCCTCATGCCCGAGAACGCCGTGCATATGAGCGGCGAAGCGATTGCGCGGCTGGCCGTCGTCGACGACGAGCACGCGTAGCTGCGCACGGCCGAGCAGCAGCGCCGCGGACAGACCGGCAGCGCCGCCGCCGGCGATGAGGACATCCCATGAGTTCTTCTCCATGTGCTCAGCCTCTCGGCTGTGCGGCCCTGTGGCAAACTATCTTGCAGAATCGGCAAGGAGCATCATGAGGGAAGAACTGGAGCAGGTCGGTGCCCGACTCCGTGCGGTGCGGCAGTCACGAGGCCTCACCCTCGACGACCTCGCCTTGGGTGCGGGGATGTCGGCGAGCACGCTCTCACGGCTGGAATCGGGCAAGCGCCAGGCGAACCTGGAACTGCTGCTGCCGCTGACCCGGTGGCTGGGCATCCGTCTCGACGATCTCCTCCCTCCGGAAGCGGCGGACCCTCGAGTGCGGCGTCCCGTCATCCGCCGGGACGGACTGATCATCGCGCCGCTCGCCCCGGAGCACTCCTCCATCAGCACCTACAAGATCACCTATCCGGCGACCTCGGTGCTCCCCGAACTCCGCGTGCACGACGGCTACGAATGGCTGTACGTGCTGCAGGGGAGGCTCCGACTGCGGCTGGGGGAGCAGAACCTCGTCCTCGCCCGGGGGGAGGCGGCGGAGTTCGACACCCGGACGCCGCATGCGATGTCCGCCGCCGCGGGGAGGCCGGCGCAGGCGCTGAGCATCTTCAATGAGGTCGGAGCGCGCATGCACACCCACACGGAGCCGGCGGGCGACTGAGCCCTCGGCTGGTCGACGCGATCACCAGTTCGGCTGCGTCACCATGAGAACGACAACGGCCATCCAGATCATGTTCATGATCCCCGCCGACATCATCGCCTTCGAGCGCAGGCACCGGTCCGTGGGGGGATGGGCGAGCATCTCCTTCTGCACGGGGATCACGCTCCAGATGAGGATGGCGCCCGAGGAATCGAGCTCACCGCCGCGGGCATGCGCCCGCTCTCCGTGGCGTACGCGTTGCTCCCGGATCTCGACCGGGCGCTGTTCGCGCAGGGGGAGTGGAAGGACCTCGGCGATGAGCTCATGCCGAGAGTGAGCAGGATGAGCGCGAGAGAGAGGAACTCCATCACCGAGACGATGCGCCTTACCGCGAGCGTCCCGGCTCGGGCCGGGAATCAGGCGGCGATCGCGTCCAATTCGGCGATGTCCTCCGCGGACAGCGAGATTCCGGCGCCCGTGGCGTTCTCTCGCAGGTGGGCGGTCTTCGAGGTGCCCGGGATGAGCAGGCAGGATGTTGGGTGACCGCTGCAGGAGCCACGCGAGGGCGACGGCCATCGGCGTCGTCTCGAGCCGGCGCGCCACGGACGACAGCGCCTCCGACTGCAGCGGCGAGAAACCGCCGAGCGGGAAGAACGGGGTGAACGCGACTCCCTCGCCGGCGAGTCGGTCGATGAGCGCATCGTCGTCGCGATGGGCGAGGTTATACATGTTCTGCACGCTCACGATCGGCGCGATGCTCTGCGCCTCGGCCATCTGCTCCGCGGTGACGTTGCTCACCCCGAGGTAGCGGGTGAGGCCCTCCTGCTGCAGCTCGACAAGGGTGCCGAAGGCCTCCGCGAGCGATGCCTGCTGCGGACCGTTCGCATCGCCCATGCGCATGTGAACGAGTCGAGGGCGTCGACGCCGAGGGACACGAGGTTCTCCTGCACCTGGAAGCGGAGCTGTTCTGGTCGCCGCGCGGTGGGCCAGCCGCCCTGCGCATCGCGCTCCGCTCCGACCTTCGTCGCGATGACGAGGGAGGCGGGGTAGGGGTGCAGGGCTTCGCGGATGAGTTCGTTCGTGACGCGCGGTCCTTAGGCGTCGCTCGTATCGATGTGAGTGATGCCGAGGGCGACGGCCTCGCGGAGCACGGCGATCGCCTCGCCGTGGTCGGCCGGCGGTCCCATCACCCAGGGGCCGGCGAGCTGCATGGCGCCGTATCCGAAGCGGGTGACGGTGCGGTCTCCCAGCGTCCAGGTGCCGCTGGGGAGGGAAGAGGGGATGGATATATACGGTGTTCCTTCGCTATCGAGAACGGGTTTTCCCGCTCGCCGTACTATTTTTGGAGAGAAGCTTCCTCCAGGGAAGTAGGCACTTGAGAGTGCGTTACCCACCAGAGAAGAGCGTCGAGCATGGCGACGATGAAGGCGGCGGAGAAGAAGGCGCAGGCGAAGGCCGAGTACAACGCGTTCCTGGCGATGTGCCCCAGCCGCCAGTTGCTGGATCGCATCTCCGATAAATGGGTTGTGCTCATCCTCTGCGCGCTGGGAGGCGACTCCTCCGCGGCGGCGGAACCCGGCGTCCCCCAGCAGATGCCCTACTCCGAACTGGCGCGGCTTCTCGCCGGAGTCAGCCAGAAGATGCTCACCCAGACGCTCCGCTCCCTGGAACGGGATGGCCTGCTCACCCGGACGGTCGCACCTACCGTCCCCGTCACGGTCACTTACGCGCTGACGGAACTCGGACTCTCCCTGTACGGGACGACGAGGGCGCTGCGTGCCTGGGCGCAAGATCATATGGACGAGGTGCGGGAGCACCGGGAGGAATACGATTCTCCGATTCCCGCCGCAAGCAGGTAAGGGCACCCTAATCTGGAGGTATGTCGACTTCCTCTTCCCGTTCGCTCCTCGTTCGTCTGCCCGCGCTCATCGTGGGCACCGTCCTGTTGCTGGCGGGCTGCTCCGCCGCCGATGCCCCGGAGAGCGCGGAAAGCTCTGCTGCCTCCGCCGCCCCCGCCGAAGCCGTCGAGTACACGACTCCTCGCGAGATGCCGGAGGGCAAGGGCTCCGGCGAAGCGGATGGGGTGTTCCCCCGCACCGTCGTCCACTTCGCGGGGGAGACGGAGATTGCGGAGGCCCCGACGAAGGTCGTCGTCATCTCCACGGGACAGACGGACGCTCTGCTCACCCTTGGCATCGTCCCGGTCGGTGCGACCTCGGGGCAGGGCGCGGGCATCCTCCCCGACTACCTCGCGGAGGCCTTCGCGGACGAGAAGGACGCGCTCGACGAGATCGTCGACGTCGGCACGCGCAACGAACCCTCCCTCGAGAAGATCGCGCTCCTCGAACCCGACCTCATCCTCGCGAACACCGCGGGAATGGAGGATCCGGCGCTGTACGACAAGCTCAGCGCCATCGCTCCAACCGTCATCACTCAGGGCACCGGTCTGTACTTGAAGCAGGATTTCCTCCTCCTCGGCGATGCCCTCGGCAAAGCCGACGAGGTGCAGGACTGGCTCGATGAGTACCACGCCGATGCCGTCGAGTTCGGCGACTCCTTGGACGAGAAGCCGGAGGTGTCCTTCCTGAGGAAGACGGCTGAC
>JAATFJ010000155.1 GCA_015655255.1 Actinomycetales bacterium
CCCTACAAGATCATGGGCGGCACGAAGTTCTACGAGCGTGCCGAGATCAAGGATGCGCTCGCGTACCTCATCGCCGTCGCGAACCCCGCGGACGATATGGCCGTTCGCCGCATCCTCAACAGGCCGCGTCGCGGCATCGGCGACGTCACGGAGTCGAATATCGCCCGCTTCGCGACCGATCGGGGGATCTCGTTCCGCGAGGCGCTCTCCCGCCCCGCGGAGCTCGGTGTCGGGCCGAAGATCCAGGCGACGATCGCGAAGCTCGACGAAGTGCTCCGCAGCGCGACGGAGCTTCTGCTGCCCTCTTCGGGCGAGGTGCCGGATTCCCGCGTCGTCGCCGATGGCATCAGTCAGCTCCTCGCGCAGAGCGGCTATCTCGACACCCTGCGCGCGAGTCGTGATCCGCAGGACGAGGCGCGTGTGGAGAACCTCGAGGAGTTCATCGCCGTGGGGCGCGACTTCGCGCGTAACAACCCCGAGGGGACGATCGTCGACTTCCTCACCGAGGTGTCGCTCGTCGCCGCGGCCGATGACCTGGACGACGAATCCGGCGTCGTCTCTCTCATGACGATGCACACCGCCAAGGGCCTCGAATTCGACGCCGTCTTTGTCACGGGCGTGGAAGAGGACCTGCTGCCTCATCGCATCTCCGCGGGGGAGCCCGGCGGTCCCCAGGAGGAGCGGCGCCTGTTCTACGTGGGCCTCACGCGCGCCAGGAAACGCCTCTTCCTCTCCCTCGCCATGACGCGCGCGCAGTTCGGCGAGGTGTCCGTCGCGATGCCGAGCCGTTTCCTCCAGGAGATCCCCGCGGAGCTCATCGAGTGGCGGCAGTCCCCGGGAGACATCAACACCCGCAGTGTCTCGTCCTGGGGTGGGGGCGCCCCGCGCCGACCGCGCGAGGGCGGGTCCGGCTTCCGCGAATCCGCGCTCACACCGAAGTCCACGGCGATGGACAAGTTCCCCAACCGGGTCACCGGGAAGATGCGCGACAACGGCGATCTCGAACTCGCCGTGGGAGACCGCATCCGCCACGACGACTTCGGCGAGGGACGCGTGGACGCGATCACTGGCGAAGTGGCCAAGCGCATCGCTCATGTGCGCTTCGACACCGCGGGGGCGAAGAAGCTGCTCATCAAGGTCGCGCCGATCGCGAAGCTCTGAGGGAGGTGGGCGTCCTGGCTCCGGGCTAGGCTGACTGCCATGGCCCTCTTCTCCCGCCGCAAGAAGTCCGACGGCACCGACGCTCCCGCGGAAGAGTCGACGCAGGAGGAGAGTCCTGTGGCGAGCGAAGAAGAGCAGGACATTCCGGAGGTCGCGATCTCTGTGCAGGCGTTCCGCGGCGTCGGTGCACAGGCCGGGCCCGCCGTGTCGCTTCCCGACGAGAACCCCTCCGCGACGCCTGCCGGTCCCGTCCCCCGGCCGACTGTCCCCGTCCGGTCCGCGGCAGAGCCGGGTCCTCGACGTCTCCCGCTCGCCCCCGTGCTCCCGCCTGCGCAGACCGAGACGGTGCCCGGGATGAGGGACAACGTGCTCCTGCGCACCGCGCTCGCCGAGCTCGGCGAGAAGCCCACGAACGAACAGCTCATCGGTGTGCTGCGGCAGGCACTGCAGGGACACCTCTATCTACGGGTGCACGGCGATGCGCGGGCGCTCGTGAGCGAGGGAAAACCGCTCTCCGTCGGCGTCATCCGCGACGGGGAGCGCTCCTTCATGCTCGCCTTCAGTTCCGCAGGTGCCGTGCGTGCGGCTCTGCAGCGCGAGGAGACCTCCGCGGCGACGTCGGCGATCGCCCAGCCTGTGATGACAGTGCTGCAGCAGGTCGTTTCCGGAGGGTTCACGGGCCTCATCATCGATAACGCCTCTGCGCCGCATCGCGCCGTCTTCCCCTCCGAGATCCTGCAGCGTGCGCTGGAGCAGAGCGACGTGGACATGACGGTGAAGACCCTGCTCGCCACGCCGCACGATGCGCAGACACCTGAGCGCGTGGGCGAAGCGCTCACGAAGGCTAAGACCTGGGTGGCGGTGGGGAACGGCGAGGACGGTGCTCCCGTGGGCATCGCGGAGGCGCAGACGGCAGACGGGCGGCGCTTCCTCCAGATCTTCTCGCACCCGCTCGAAGTGGTGGCGCTGGGCCGCGGCGAGCGTCCCATGCCATTCACCCCGGAGCGGCTGGGGAAGATCCTCAACGATCACACCGAGCTCGCCGGCGTCATCGTCGACCCGGCCGGCCCGACCGTCCTCGTCGAGCGCGAAGCCCTCGTCCCGGTCATGGCGCTCGCCGTCGACCTGGGGGACTAGCCGAACAGCTCCGCGAGCGTCGCCGGCCCACCCGCATCCCGCAGGGCAGTGCGGGCGGCATGCCATCCGGCCATACCGTTGACGCCGGGGCCGGGCGGGGTCGCGGCCGAGGCGAGGTAGACGCCGCGGACGGGCGTGCGCCAGGGGGCTGCGGAGAGCACGGGACGCTTCACAGCCTGCGCAACGGTGAAGACGCCGCCGAAGACGTCGCCGCCGATCTCCGCGGGATTGAGTGCCGCGCGGGCGGAGGCGGGCACGGCATGGCTCGCGAGGATGCGGTCCCGGAAGCCCGGGGCGAAGCGCTCGATCTGCGCGGTGATCCGCTCCGTCGCATCGAGCTCCGAGCCCGCGGGGACATGGATATACGCCCAGAGCACCGCCCGGCCCTCCGGCGCGCGCGTCGCATCGAGCACCGAGGGCTGGGTGACGAGCACGTACGGGCGCTCGCTCACTCTGCCCCGGGCGGCGGCGTTCTCGCTCGCCCAGACTTCCGCGCGCGTGCCGCCCACATGGACCGTCGGCGCGGCGGCGACATCGGGATGTGCCCAGGGCACGGGACCGTCGAGCGCGAAGTCCACCTTCGCGACGGCGGCGCCGTAGCGGTAGCGGTCGAGGGCCCGCGCATAGCGGGGCGGGAGCTCGGGGAGCGTGTGCAGCAGTCGTGGGGACCCGGAGATGAGGAGGAGGTCGCCGCTTGCGGGATCGCCCCGGTCGAGCGTCGCGAGGTCGTGCACGGGCGCATCGGTCTCGACGGTCCCGCCGTGCGCCGCGAGATCGGCGAGGAGCGCATCCGCGATTCGCTGCGCCCCGCCGCGCGGATACACCCAGCCGCCCGCATGGCCGTGCGCGGCGAGCAGAAGTCCCGCGGCCGCGGCGCTGGGGGAGGGCAACGCGCTGTTCGCATGGGCGACGACGCCGGAGAAGAGCGCCGCCGCCTCCGCAGTACGGAAGGAGCCGCGCGCGAGCGGTGAGCCCTGCTCGAGGACGCGCAGTCCGTAGCGCACTGCGGCGAGCGGGTCCCGAGGGATGCGCAGCAGCGCGTTGCCGGTGAAATCTAAGACACCGTCCAGTCGATCGCGCAGCGGACGCAGCAATGCAGTCCAGGACCGGCCGTCCCGCCCCAGCGCGCCCGCTGTGCGCTCCAGGTCACGCCAGGCGACCGCTGCGCGCCCGCCGTCGAGGGGATGCGCGTAGGAGATGTCGGGGACGATCCAGTCCACGCGCTCGCTCAGCCGGAAGGCACGGAAGAACGGCGACGACAGTGCTGCAGGGTGCACCGCAGAGCACACATCGTGCCGGAAACCAGGGAGCGTCGACTCGTCCGTGCGCACGCCGCCGCCGGGCGATCCTGCGGCGTCGAGGACGCGCACCGCGTAGCCGGCGCGCGCGAGGGAGACGGCGGCGGCGAGCCCATTGGGCCCGCTCCCCACGATCGTCGCGCGCGCCATGCCGTCAGTCTGTCATGCCCTGCCCGCACCGCGGTCGGAGCGGTGTCCTGGACGTGGGATCCTGGAGAGGATGAAAGAGATCCAAGGCCCGACCCCCGCGGGCACCTCCCGTCCCTACCGTTCTCTCGCCGAAGCCCTCCGTGGGCAGCGCATCCCTCCCGAGAACCACGACTTCATTGCCGCGATCGTCGACGCCGTCGGGGTCACCTCCTTCATCGACCGCGGTCGCTACATCGAGGCGCTGCGTCGCGATGACGGCGCGCCCCTCCACATCGGACGCACCTATACGAACGGCTTCACGGAAGATGAGAGGATCGTCGTCGGCTCCGCGACCCTCCGATTACAGCCGAGCGAGGGACGCCCGCCGTTCTTCTTCGTCGGCCACCCCAGCGAGTACCCTGCCGCCGTGGCCGTGCGTGCGCGCCGCGCCGCGGGATCCCGCGCCGTCGCGACGGCGCCGCCGCGCGCGCCGAAGCTCGTCGAGCGGGACTACGGCGTATGCGACGTGTGCTTCATGGTGCGCAACGCCTCCGGAGCCTGCGGCTGCGACTGAGCGTCCTCAGCGTGTGCTCGTGAGGCGGGCGAGCGCGTCGACGAACGCCTCCACATCGGCCACGGTGGTGTCGAAGCCGCACATCCAGCGCACCTCGCCGCGCGTGGCATCCCAGTCGTAGAAGCGGAACTCGCGCCGGAGCGTATCGGCGACGCCGTCCGGGAGCGTCGCGAAGACGGCGTTCGACTGTGTCGGCTGGGTGAAGGCGACGCCGCGGATCCGCCCCGCCGCGATCCCCTTCTCGATGAGGCCTCGCAGCAGCCGCGCCATCTCCTGGGAATGCCGCGCATTGCGCTCCCAGAGGTCGCCCTCCCACAGGGCGAGGAGCTGCGCGGAGACGAAGCGCATCTTCGAGGCAAGCTGCAGGAGCGCCTTGCGCCCGAACTCCACGCCGTCCACGGCGGCCGGGTCAAGGACGACGACGGCCTCGCCGAGCATGGCCCCGTTCTTCGTCCCGCCGAGGCTCAGCACATCGACGCCCGCCTCGCTCGTGAACGCCGCGGGGGAGACACCGAGCGAGACGGCGGCTCCGGCGAGCCGGGAGCCGTCCATGTGCAGGCGCATGCCCTGGCCGTGCACGTACTCCGCGAGCTCGGTCACCTCCTCCGGGGTGTACACGGTGCCGAGCTCCGTCGCCTGCGTGATCGAGACGACGAGCGGTTGCGCGCGGTGCACGTCCCCGCGGCCCTCCGTGGCGCGTGCGAGGAGCGCAGGGGTGAGCTTGCCGTCCGGCGTCGCCACGGTGAGGAGCTTGATACCCGCTGCCTGCTCGGCGGCGGCGCCCTCGTCGGTGTGGATATGCGCGGTCTCCGTCGTCACGACGGCGCCCCAGCGCGGGAGCATCGACCGGAGCGCGACGATGTTCGCGCCCGTGCCGTTGAAGACGGGGTAGGCCACGGCCGCGTCGCCGAACCGCGTGCGCATGACCTCCTGGAGCCGCGCCGTGTAGACGTCGTCCCCGTATCCGGGCTGATGGCCGCCGTTCGCCTCGGCGATGGCGGCGAGCACCTCGGGATGGATGCCGGAGTAGTTGTCGGAGGCGAAACCGCGCACCTCAGGATCATGCAGCCTGGTCACCCGTCTAGCCTAGGACGCGCCCCTGGAGTGCCGGTCATGCGAACGCGCTGTGCCCCGTGATGCCGCGGCCGATGAGGAGCGTATGCACGCTCTCTGTGCCCTCGTAGGTGTGCAGCGCCTCGATATCGGCCATATGCATCGCGACCCCGTTCTCGAGGAGGATGCCGTTGCCGCCCAGCATGTCGCGCGCGGTCTGCGCGATGCGTCGGGCCGCGCGCGTGTTGTGGAACTTCGCGAGCGAGGCCTGGAGCGGGCGGAGCTCTCCCGCCTCCTCCAGATCGGCGAGCCGACGGCAGTAGAGCTGCATCGCCGTGAGGTCTTCTAGCATGAGGACGAGGCGCTCCTGGACGAGCTGGAAGGCGGCGAGCGGCTTACCGAACTGCACACGCTGCTGCGCATAGGAGAGCGCGGACTCGTAGCAGGCCGTCGCATGTCCCAGCGCCGACCAGGCGACGCCGGAGCGCGTGGCATAGAGCACCGTCGACGCATCCCGGAAGCTCTTCGCCCCCGGCAGCACGGCATCGAGGGGGACGTGTACGTCGTCGAGCACGATATGCGCCTGATGGATGCCGCGCAGCGAGCCTTTGCCGCGGATGACCTCGCCCGTGTACCCAGGCGTCTCCTGCGGAACGAGGAAGCAGCGCACGGCGCCGTGCTCCGCGGCACCCTCGTCGTCGACGCGGGCCCAGACGAAGGTGATCCCGCCCGAAGCGCCGTTGCCGATCCACTTCTTCGCGCCGCGGAGGACCCACGCGTCGCCGTCCCGGCGCGCAACGGTCTCGAGGGACACGGAGTCGGAGCCGTGATCGGGCTCGGTGAGCGCGAAGGCGCCGAGTACCCGTGCCTCGGCGAGCGGACGCAGCCACTGCTCCTGCTGCGCGGGGCTGCCGAAGAGGGCGAGCGTGCGCAGGGCGAGACCGCCCTGGACGGCGAGGATCGTGCCGAGGGAGCCGTCGCCGCGGGAGATCTCCATGTTCACGAGCCCCGCGGCGAGGGAGGAGAGGGAAGTGAGCGCCGGATGGTCGATTCCATCGGAGAGCAGATCGGCGGCGCCGAGGCGCTGAGCCGCGTCGAGCGGATACTCCCCGCGGTCCCAAGCCTCCGTCATCGTCGGTGCGACCTCGTCGACATAGGCGCGGGCACGCTCCCAGACCGCGCGGTCAGCAGGAGGAACATCGGCGAAGACGGCGTAATAGTCGCTGTCGAGGCGGTCGCGGAGGCGGTAATCGGTCTGGCGTTCTCCAGGGAAGGAGGGGGCTTCATTGCTCATGCGATCAGTGTAACCGCTGCGACACCCAGTGTCAGCAGAAAAGACACTCGGTGTCAGCGCAGCCGAGCCTGCACACGGCGCGCCATCTCGGCAGCGGGCATGACGCGGGGAAACACGGCGACGACGACGTCGTCCGGCGAGGCCGATCCGGCTTCTGGACC
>JAATFJ010000212.1 GCA_015655255.1 Actinomycetales bacterium
GAAAGCACTCGAGGAGCAGGGCTTCGGCGGTGTCCTCGGCGTCGGCCGCGGTTCCGATCGGCCGCCGCGCGTGGTTCGTCTCGACTATTCCCCTGCGGACGCCCGCACCCACATTGCCCTCGTCGGCAAGGGAATCACCTTCGACACGGGCGGCCTGTCGCTGAAATCCGCCGCCGGAATGGTCGGGATGAAGTTCGACATGACGGGCGCGGCGACAAGCCTCGCGGTCCTGCGTGCCGTCGCCGCGCTCGCGGTGCCCGTGCGGGTGACGGCCTGGCTCTGCATCGCGGACAACATGCCGTCTGGTCGCGCGACGCGTCCCGGCGACGTGCTGCGGATGCTCGACGGCACCACCGTCGAAGTCACCAACACCGATGCGGAAGGACGCCTCGTGCTGGGCGACGGTCTAGTGGCCGCGAGCCGAGAGCATCCCGACGTCATCATCGATATCGCCACTCTCACGGGCGCCATCGTCGTGGCCCTGGGGAACCGCCATACCGGCGTCATGGGCGACGACGATGCAGTGGCCGCCTACCTCGCTGCGGCGGATGCGAGCGACGAGCCCGCGTGGCCGCTGCCCCTGCCCGACTATATGAACGCGAATCTCGACTCGCCCATCGCCGATCTCGTCAACGCGAACGTCGGCGATCGCGCCGGCGGTTCGCTGTTCGCCGGGCTCTTCCTCCAACGCTTCGTCGGCACCGTGGCCGATGAGGACGATGCGCCGCGGATCCCGTGGGTGCATCTCGACATCGCGGGTTCCTCCGAGCACAAGGGCGCCCCGTACGGCATCGTCGACAAGGGGCCGACGGGTGCCACGGTGCGCTCCCTCATCCGCTTCGCCGAGAACGCCGCGGCGGAGGAGCGATGACAACGCAGACCTTCGACGTCATCGTCCTCGGTGGCGGGAGCGGTGGCTATGCGACGGCGCTGCGCGCCGCCGAGCTGGGCAAGTCCGTGGCCCTCATCGAGAAGGCACAGCTGGGCGGGACCTGCCTGCACCGCGGCTGTATTCCCACGAAGGCGCTGCTCCACGCCGCGGAGATCGCCGACGGCGTGCGCGATGCCCCCTCCTACGGCGTCACGGCGTCGTTCGAGGGCATCGACATCGCCGGAGTGCAGGCCTACCGGGAGCGCATCGTTGCAGGAAAGTACAAGGGCCTGCAGGGACTCGTGAAGGCACGCGGAGTCACCGTCGTCACGGGCGAGGGCCGTCTCGCCGAGGGTCCCGCTGTGCTCGTGGGCGATGAGCGCTTCGAGGGGACCGACGTCGTCCTCGCGACGGGATCGTTCAGCAAGACACTGCCGGGGATCGACATCGGCGAGCGGGTGCTGCTCAGCGAGGATGCGCTCGCTCTCGACGTCGTTCCGGAGCGCGTCATCATCCTCGGCGGCGGCGTCATCGGCGTGGAGTTCGCGAGCGTCTGGCGTTCCTTCGGCGCCGAGGTGACGATCGTCGAAGCCCTCGAACATCTCGCGCCGCAGGAGGACATCGCCCTGAGCAAGGGACTGGAGCGCGCCTTCCGACGGCGCGAAATCCGCGCGCTTCTCGGCACACGGGTCGCGGCGGTGTCGCAGAGCGTCGAGGATGTGACCGTCCGACTCGAAGACGGCACCTCCGTGACGGCGGACTATGTCCTCGTCGCAGTGGGCCGCGGGCCGGTCACGGCGGGAATCGGAGTCGAGGAGGCCGGCGTCGCGCTCGATCGCGGCTTCGTCCTCGTCGATGAGCAGTTGCGCACGAACGTCCCGCATGTCTGGGCCGTGGGAGACATCACCCCGGGTCTGCAGCTCGCGCACCGTGGTTTCCAGCAGGGCATTGCGGTGGCGGAGCGGATCGCGGGGCTCTCCCCCGCGCCCGTTCCGGAGTCGCAAATCCCGCGCGTAACCTACTCCCATCCCGAGCTGGCCTCGGTGGGGATCACGGAGGCTGCCGCGCGCACGGCCTACGGCGACGACGCCGTTGCGACCGTCGAGTACAACCTCGCGGGCAACGGCAAGAGCGAGATCATCGGAACCTCCGGCCTCGTCAAGGTCGTGCGGAAGAAGGACGGCCCCGTTCTCGGCGTCCACCTCATCGGCGACCGCGTGGGCGAACTCATCACCGAGGGGCAGCTCGCCGTGGCCTGGGAGGCGTACCCCGAGGATATCGCTCCGCTGCTGCATGCGCATCCCACGCAGAGCGAGGCGCTGGGCGAGGCATTCCTCGCTCTCGCGGGGAAACCGCTGCACGCGCGGGGATCCCCTTTTTGGGGGCCGAGGTCACTAAGCTGAATACGTCACAAACATCTCGAATGGAGAGTCCGTCATGAGCACATCCGTGGTCCTCCCCGCTCTCGGTGAGAGCGTCACCGAGGGAACGGTCACCCGCTGGCTGAAGCAGGTGGGAGACACCGTACAGGAGGACGAGGGCCTGCTCGAGATCTCCACCGATAAGGTCGACACCGAAATTCCTTCCCCCGTCAGCGGTGTGATCGAGGAGATCCTCGTGGCCGAGGACGAGACCGTCGAGGTCGGCGCTCTTCTCGCCCGCATCGGAGACGGCAGCGGTGCGCCCGCCGCTCCCGAGGTTCCCGCCGCCGCGGAGGCACCTGCTGCGGAGGCACCTGCAGCGCCCGTCGCGGAGGCTGCCGCTGAGGCACCTGCCGCGCCCGTCGCGGAGGCTACCGCGCCCGCTGAACCCGTCGCTGCGCCCGCAGGCGATGCCACCGACGTGCTCCTCCCCGAGCTGGGCGAGAGCGTGACCGAGGGCACCGTGACCCGCTGGCTTAA
>JAATFJ010000387.1 GCA_015655255.1 Actinomycetales bacterium
ACCACCGTTACAGAACAGAAGGGAAACAGAGCTTGACCAGACGCGCTCAGTTGTGCAAACTGGTTTTGCTATACCGTTTTCTATAACTCGGAAACGGGAGCGCGTACGCAATCGCAACGAAGCATCATGGAGGAACACATGGGCGTGGACCAGTTCTCCCTGGCCGGCAAAGTCACCGTGGTGACCGGCGGGAGACAAGGAATCGGGAAGGTCGTCGCAGGGGGCCTCGCCGCACGCGGATCGGACATCGTCATCGTCGATCTCGCGGATGCATCCGCCGTCGCCGAGGAGATCGCCGTGACGCACGGAGTGCGCGCCATCGCTCTCACCGCCGACGTCACCGACCCGGAATCGGTCGCGGTCGCGATCGCCGCCGCGGCCCAGCACATGGGCACGCTCGATCTGCTGTTCAATAACGCGGGCATCTGCATCCACAAGCCCGCCCTCGACTGCACGCCCGAGGACTTCACCCAGGTCGTCAACGTCAACCTCAACGGCATCTTCTTTGTCGCACAGGCCTTCGCCCGCTACCTCGTGGATCAGGGCAAGGGCGGAAACATCGTCAACACCGCGTCGATGTCCGGCACCATCGTCAACATCCCCCAGGGGCAGGCGTCGTACAACGCCTCCAAGGCCGGTGTGGCCCACCTCTCCAAGTCCCTCGCCGTCGAGTGGGTGCCCTACGGCATCCGTGTCAACTCGATCTCCCCGGGCTACATCCACACCGAGATGACCGGCAACGTCCGCGAGGACTGGCGCCAGATCTGGACCGAGATGATCCCCTTCAAACGGATGGGAACCCCGGAAGAGCTCGTGGGCGCGGTCATCTATCTACTGTCCGAGGCGTCGACCTACACGACCGGCGCCGACCTCATCATCGACGGAGCATTCACCGTCGTATAGATCCCGGGCCGCCCGACCGGCAACGGGAAGGCGACCGCACCAGGGCGGGCCAGAGACGGCACGCCCACCACATCACCCAATGAACGAGTGAAAAAGGAGACACATCGATGCGTTTCAACAAAGCAGTCACAGCTCTCGCGGTGGGAATCGTCGCGACGCTGTCGCTCGCGGCCTGCTCCAGCGGTGGCGACGCCAGCGGCGACGGCGACAAGGGCGAGATCTGGTACTCGACCAAGAACTCCACCGAGCTGGTGCACGTCGCCATGGCCGACGGCGTCACCCAGGCGGCGGAGATGCTCGGCTACTCCGGTCAGGTCACGGTCGCGGAGGCGGACGCCGCCAAGCAGAACGACCAGATGAACAACCTGGTCCAGAACATCAACCCGGCCGCCATCGTCCTCAACCCCTACGACTCCGACAGCGTCTCGGACGTCATCGAGCGCGCCAACGACAAGGACATCCCGATCGCCGTCATCGACAACAAGGCGAACAACGCCACCGTCGATGTCTCTGTGCTCTTCGACTCCATCGAGTCGGGCCGCATGGCGGGTGAAGAAGCGATTCGTCTCCTCACCGAGAAGTACGGAGAGCCGAAGGGCGTCGTCGTCAACCTCTACGGCGAGGTCGTCTCGCAGGTCTTCAAGGAGCGCTCCGAGGGCTTCGAAGAGGTCATCGCGGAGTACCCCGACGTGGAGCTCGTCTCGGTGCTCGGCGCTCCGGAGGCCGATGTGGCCACGAGCGCGCTGAACAACGTCATCGCGGATGCGCAGTCCTCCGGGAAGACGATCGACCTCGTCAACACCCCGACCGACACCGCAACCCTCGGCGCCATCGAGTCGCTCAAGACGAACGACCTGTGGGCCAAGGTCGGCGAAGAGAACCACGTTGCCTTCATCTCCCATGACGGTCTCGGCGACGTCCTCGACCTCGTCACGGAGGGCTACATCGACGTGGAGGTCGTCATCGACGTCTACGGCGTCGGCGGCATCGCCACCGAGGTCCTCAACGCCTACCCGATCGCGGGCGAAGAGGTCCCCACCTCGGGCACCTTCACCCCGGAAGGCGAATACCTCAACACCGAGGTCACCTTCACCGAGGGCGACAGCGGGGCCACGATCATGCTGAGCCCCATCGTCGTCACCGCAGAAGACGCGGACAACCCCCTCATCTGGGGCAACGCAGAAGGCTGATCCAGGACCGCCGGTGTCGCCGGAGGACATCCCCTCCGGCGACACCGGCCCCTTCTAAGGAGTCATTCGTGAGCGCAGAAACACCCCTGCTGCAGGTACGCAGCGTCTCCAAGTCCTTCGGCGTCACCCGCGCCCTGACCGATGTCAGCCTCGAAGTGGGCGCCGGAGAGATCCATTCCCTCCTCGGCCGTAACGGTGCGGGGAAGTCGACCGTCGTCAACATCATTGCTGGTATCTACCCGCCCACCACGGGCGAGGTGCTCTTCGAAGGCGAAGACATCCGCCAGCTGACGATCTTCCAGCGCCAGGCCCTCGGCATCCGCCTGGTCCCGCAGCACGAGAACTCGTTCCCCGACCTCAGCGTCGCGGAGAACATCTTCGCCGGCGTGCTGCCCGCGCACGGCGGCTTCGTCGACTGGAAGACGATCCACACCGAGGGGGCCGCAGAGCTCGCCGCCTACGGCCTCGACGTCGACACCCACACGCCCGTCCGCGAGCTGAGCTCCATCGACGCGCGCAAGCTCAACATCATCCGGGCCATGCACTCGGGTGCGAAGCTCATCATCCTCGATGAGCCGACCACGGCCCTCACGAGCAAGGAGCGCGCAGAGCTCTTCGAATTCGTGCGCGCCCTGCAGGAGCGCGGGACGGCGTTCATCTTCATCTCCCACTACCTCGGCGAGGTACGGGAGCTGTCCAAGTCGATCACCGTGCTGCGCGACGGCCGCGCATATGGGGTCGACAACGTCGCCGAGGCCTCGGAGTCCTACCTCGCGAGCCTCGTCGCCGGAGAAGACGTCGAGCTCACCCTGCGGGACCCCGCGAGCGCCCCCGGCCCCGAGGCGACATTCCTGGAGACTGCCAGTCTCACGGGGGACCACCTCGACGATGTGACCCTCTCGATCCGCAAGGGCGAGATCCTCGGCATCGTGGGCTTCCCCGGATCGGGAGCGCGCGAATTCTGCCGCACCCTCGCGGGCGTGAACCGTCGCGAATCCGGAACCGTGACGATCGACGGGGAGGCCCTGCGCCTCGCCAGCCCAGAGGACGCGATCGCCCACGGCATCTCGTACATCTCCTTCGACCGCCACCGCGAGGGCATCATCCCCAGCTTCGACGTCAACGAGAACATCGGCATCTCCAGCCACCCCGGCAAGCTGCGGATGCTGGGAGGATTCATCAACCTCGCGCTCCAGCGTCAGCTCTCCAGCGACTATCGCAACGAACTGAAGATCAAGTCCAACTCCATCAAGGACTCCATGGAGAGCCTGTCGGGAGGAAACCAGCAGAAGGTCGTGGTGAGCCGCCTGCTCAACACCGACCCCCGGCTGCTCATCCTCGACGAGCCCACTGTCGGCATCGACATCAAGAGCCGCGAGGAGATCATCTCGACCGTCATGCGCCTCACCCGGAACGGCATGTCGACCGTGTATCTCACCAACGACTACGAGGAACTGCTGCGCGTCGCCGACCGCCTCGTCTTCTTCGACGACGGTCGGGTCGTGACGGTGCTGGACAACGACGACATCACTATCGACGAACTCATCGCGATCCGCGATCGGGCAAAGGAAACGGCATGATTACCAACGAGACGTCTCTCATCAGCCAGAAGACTTCATTCGCTCCCAAGAAGATCCTCGACTTCGCCATGAATCAGGCGGTCTGGATCCTCCTCATCCTGGCCATCCTCGTCATGGGGTTGTTCCGGCCGTCGTTCTACTCCTTCGGCATCCTCACGAACATCCTCGTGCAGGCCACCGTGCTCGGCATGCTCGCCATCGCCATCTCGATGGTGATTCTGCTGGGGGACATCAACCTGTCCACGGTGGGAACGGCCGGATTCTCCGCTCTCGCGGGAGTGCTGGCGATGAAATCGGGGCTCCCCGTCCCGCTCTCCATCCTCCTCATCCTCATCGTGGGATCGATCATCGGCCTCGTCAACGGCCTCATCGTCACCAAGCTCAAGGCCAACGCCCTCATCACGACCCTCGCGATGAACATGGTGCTCACGGGCGCGCTGCTCGCCATCACGGGCGGCACCTCGATCTCCCAGCTCCCGGACTCCTACAAGTTCGTGAGCCAGGAGAGCATCGGAGACTTCCCGATCCTCCCCCTCGTGATGTTCGTCGTCTTCGCGATCTTCTTCGTGATCTGGCAGCGCACGCGCTTCGGACGCGCGCTCTTCGCCGTGGGAGGAAACCCGCGCGGTGCGTACATCGCGGGCATCAACGTCGACCGGGTGAAGATCTGGGCCTACGTCATCTCCGGGCTCCTCTGCGGTCTCGCGGGCTGGCTGCTTGCCGGCTACATGGGCGCCGTGACCTCGAGCTTCGGTAGCAGCTACGAGATGCAGGTCATCGCGGCCGCCGTCATCGGCGGCGTCTCCCTCACCGGAGGTAAGGGCAGTATGCTCGGCGTCCTCGCCGGGACCCTGCTGCTCACGGTCATCCAGGTCGGTCTCGCCATCCTCGGTATCCCCCAGACGCTCATCAC
>JAATFJ010000377.1 GCA_015655255.1 Actinomycetales bacterium
CGGAGTGAGAACGGGGGCGATCGATGTCGCGAGCGGGAGGATGATGCCCAGAGCGCCCACGACCTCGAGTGCCGCGATGCCCTTAATCGTCCCCGCGGAGAAGTCCTCGGTCCAGGTGAGTCCGCGCTCTGCGAGCTTCTCCTTCGGCGTGACGAGTTTCATGATGCCCACGCCGAGCATGGCAAGGGTGAGCAGACTGCCGGTGATCCAGAGTGCGATGAGCATGGGGGAACTCTTTTCGTCCGTTTTCGTCTTATGAAGCAGAGGACGTGCGTGGTGCTCTGATCAGTATGGCGTGCGGTGAGGGGGAGACGGCGCGATGACTTATCGACAACAGGTCAGTAATCGCTGTATGGTCAGTGGATGCTGACCCTTGCCTCTCGTCTCGACGTGCTGAACCGTCTCGGGCGCGCGATGGCTGACCCGACACGCTCGCGCATCCTCCTGCAGCTCCTCGACGCCCCCGGCTATCCCGCCCAGCTCGCCCAGGACCTCGGGCTCACTCGGACGAACGTCTCCAACCACCTCGCCTGCTTGCGCGGCTGCGGCATCGTCGTCGCCGAGGCGGAGGGGCGCCGCACGCGCTACGAGATCGCCGATCCGCACCTCACCACGGGTCTTCTCGCGCTGCTGGACACGGTTCTCGCGGTCGATGAGGGCGTCCCCTGCATGGATGACGACTGCGACTGCGGCGGTGCCGACGCGAGCGCGTGCGCTGTGCGCACCGGTGAGGCATCCGGAGCCCACGCATGACCGCTGTCGCCACCGACCCCGCCCGCCTCGGCGTCGTCCGCCGGCGCATCCGCGGGATCGTCGCCTTTACGATCGCCTACAACGTCATCGAGGGCATCGTCGCGCTGCTCGCAGGCGGGGAGGCATCCTCGGCCGCGCTCATCGGATTCGGCCTCGACTCCTTCGTCGAAGTGCTCTCCGCCGCTGCCGTCGCCTGGCAGTTCTCCGCCCCCGACCCGGAGGCGCGCGAGAAGACCGCGCTGCGTATTATCGCCCTCGCCTTCTTCGCGCTCGCCGCCTATGTCACAGTCGATGCGGTCCTCTCGCTCACCGGGATCCACGAGCCCGAGCACAGCCTCGTCGGCGTCGTCCTCGCCGCGGTGAGCCTCGTCATCATGCCCCTCGTCAGCCTCCTGGAGCGGCGCGCGGGACGCGAGCTCGGCTCCGCGTCCGCCGTCGCCGACTCGAAGCAGACGCTCATCTGCGCCTAACTCTCCGCTGCGGTCCTCGTCGGCCTCCTCGCGCATCAGTTCCTCGGCTGGACGTGGGCTGATGCCGTCGCCGCCCTCGTCATCGCCGGTTTCGCGGTGCGCGAGGGCATCGAGGCCTGGCGCGGCGAAGCCTGCACGACGCCCGTCGGTGCCCTCACGGGAGAGATCGAGGACCACGAGCACGACTGATCCCCTCGTGGGCACACGAGAGTTATTGAGCAGGGCGACGCGGGCGGGGCGACCCGCCTAGCGGTAGTCGCGATCGAGGAACTGCCCCGAACGGTCCCCCGTCTCCACGCGGGCCGCCTCGCGCAGGCGCAGCTCCACGCGCCGGATCTTCCCGGAGATGGTCTTGGGGAGGTCGGGGACGAACTCGAGGATGCGCACCCACGCGTAGGCGGAGAGGCGTTCCCGGGCGAAGGCGTAGATGGCGCGCGCCGCGTCCTCGGGCGAGACCGCGGTGTCCTCGCGCAGGCACACGTAGGCCTTGGGAACCGCGAGGCGGGTGGGGTCCGGGCTCGGCACGACCGCCGCTTCGGTGACGAGGTCGTGCTCCAGCAGCACTGACTCCAGCTCGAAGGGGGAGATCTTGTAGTCCGATGCCTTGAACACGTCGTCGTCGCGCCCCACATAGGTGAGGTAGCCGTCCGCGTCGCGTGTCGCGATGTCGCCGGTGTGGTGGTAACCGCCCTGTCGCACTTTCGCCGTGCGCTCCGGATCGTTGTAGTAGCCGGACATGAGACCGAGCGGCGCGCGGGAGAGGTCGAGCGCGATCTCGCCTTCGTCCGCCACCTCTTCGCCCGTTGCGGGGTCGAGGAGCACGACGGGGTAGCCGGGCAGCGGACGGCCCATCGATCCGTCCTTGATGACCTGGCCGGGAGAGTTGCCCACGCAGCACGTCATCTCCGTCTGCCCGAAGCCGTCGCGGATGGTCGCGCCCCAGGCCCGGCGCACCTGGCTGATGACCTCCGGGTTGAGGGGCTCACCCGCACCGAGCAGCTCGCGCGGCGGGCGGTGCAGCCGAGTGAGATCCGACTGGATGAGCATGCGCCACACCGTCGGCGGAGCGCAGAACGTGCTCACCTGATGGGCGTCCATGACCTGCATGAGCGTGTTCGCGTCGAAGCGCGCGTAGTTGTAGACGAACACCGTTGCCTGCGCGAGGAAGGGGGAGTAGAAGCTCGACCAGGCGTGCTTCCCCCAGCCGGGGGAGGAGATGTTGAGATGGACGTCGCCCGGTCGCACGCCCAGCCACCACATGGTGGAGAGGTGACCCACGGGATAGGACACGTTCGAGTGCTCGACGAGCTTGGGGTGGCTCGTCGTTCCCGAGGTGAAGTAGAGCAACGCCGCATCGCCCGCGAGGGACGGGCCGTCGGGCGTGAACTCGGGGGATGCGTTCCGGGAGTCGGCGAAGTCGTGCCAGCCCGCGGGCGTCATCTCGCCGACCCCGATGCGCAGCACGGCTGCATCCGTCTCCTCCAGGCGCTCCTCGGCGGAGTCGAGGGCGATGACGGCCTTCGCCTCGCCGTGCCGCGCCCGGTAGGCGACGTCCGCGGCCGCGAGGAGCGTCGAGGTGGGGATCGCGACGGCCCCGAGCTTGGACAGCCCCAGCATGACCTCCCACAGCTCGATCGTGTTGTTCAGCATGACGATGACGTGGTCGCCGCGCCCGATGCCGAGCCCTGCGAGCCAGTTCGCCACCTGGTCGGAACGGTCGGAGAGCTCCGCGTACGACCAGCTGTTCAGGGTGAGGTCAGCGTCGACGATCTGTACGGCGGGTCGATCCGGATGCTCACCCGCGACGACGTCGAACCACTCCAGCGCGAAGTTGAACTCGGCCAGCTCTGGCCAGCGGAAGCCTGCGCGCGCACCGTCGTAGTCGGTGGCATGGTCGAAGAGGAAGTCGCGCATCTCGCGAATCGCGGTGGTGGCGGCGGTTGCGGCGCGCTGCATCATGCTTCTGGCTCCGTTGCTCTGCGGATCGGGTGAGTCTCCATCCTCCCGCACTCTTCCTTCTTCCGGGTTACCGAAACGATTCGATAGACTGGTCGGGTGGTGCCGCCCGACGTCGGCACCTTCTTCTGTTTCCCGCCCACTCGCTGTCCTGGAGCGCCGCATGTCCACCGCACTCACCACGGGTCGTCCGTGGCGTGTCATCCTTCTTTTCTCGATCCCGCTGCTCATCGGGAACGTCGTGCAGCAGCTCTATCAGGTCATCGATGCGATCGTCGTCGGGCGGCACCTCGGCGTCACCTCGCTCGCCGCCGTCGGCGCGACGGGGAGCCTCATCTTCCTCCTCATCGGATTCGCCTGGGGGATGACGAGCGGCTTCGCGATCCCCACTGCTCAGGCCTTCGGCGCGCGGGATGAGGAGGGCGTGCGCCGATCCGTCGCGACGGGAACGATCCTCGCCGCCGTCGTGAGCATCCTCCTCACGATCGCCGGCCCACTCCTCGCCGAACCCTTCCTCGTGCTCCTGCAGACGCCGGCGTCCCTGTTGCCGGAGGCCGTCACCTTCACGCGCGTGACGTTCTTCGGGATCGCCGCGATGATGTTCTTCAACTACCTCGCGGCGATCATCCGTGCGATCGGCGACTCCCGCACGCCGCTCGTCTTCCTCACGATCTCCTGCCTCCTCAACGTGGGGCTCGTCCTCCTCTTCGTCGGCACCTTCGAGTGGGGTGTCGGCGGCGCCGCGCTCGCGACCGTCATCGCGCAGAGCGTGTCGGTGCTGCTGTGCCTCGTCTACATCCTCCGCCGCATCCCCGTGCTGCGCGTGGGCCGCGACGACTGGCACGTGGGCGGGCAGGATATCGCCGACCACCTCCGGCTCGGCCTCCCCATGGGTTTCCAGGCGTCGATCATCTCCATCGGCACGCTCGTCGTGCAGGTCGCACTCAACACCCTCGGCGCGGATGCCGTCGCCGCCTACACGACGGCGACGCGCGTGGACACCCTCGCGACGGCGCTCCTCGCCTCCCTGGGCCTCGCCGCATCGATGTACACGGCGCAGAACCTCGGCGGGCGGCGTCCCGACCGCATCCGCAAGGGGGCGAGGCAGGCAGTGGTCATGGCGATCGTCGTGGCGCTCCTGCTCGGCATGCTCCTCATCTCCTTTGGCGCACAGATGGTGCGCCTGTTCATCGGCGAGGGTTCCGATGAGGTCGTCGGCATGGCGCACCTCATGCTCGTCATCAACGGCGCGACGTATTCGCTGCTCGGCGTGCTCTTCGTGCTGCGCGGCGTGCTGCAGGGACTGGGCAACGCCCTCATCCCCACCGTGACGGGAACGGTGGAGCTCGTCATGCGCGTGGCGGCAGCCCTTCTCTTCGGAGCGTTCTTCGGCTACGTCGGAGTGGTGATGAGCAACCCGCTCGCCTGGCTCGGCGCGATCGTGATCCTCATCCCCGCGTTCCTGCGCGCCGACCGGCGTCTCGCGGCGATGCCCGTCGATCCGGATGAGTTCACGCTCACGACGCCCGTGCCGATCGTCGGTCCCGTGGACGGCTCCCGCGTCGTGGACATGGTCGTGACGCAGACGATCCCGCTCGTCGTGCCCGGCCCCGCGCGGCGGGGACGGGGGATCCGCGGGCGGTTCGTTTCGCGGCGGTAGCGGCGGGGGTGCCCGGGAGGTGGAGCGGCGGAGGTGCGCGGCGGGTGCCGGGCGGGTGCCGGGGCTTCGGAGGTGGAGCAGCGGCGGTGTGTGGGCGGGCTGCGCGGAGATGCCGGAGGCGCGGGGCAGCTGGCGAGGTGTGCTGCCGCAGGTGAGGCATACCGTTCTGCGTGAGAAACCACCCAGGACGTGGGGTTTCGTGCTGTGAATCCGCTGCCCAGGATGATGTGTCATCAGCGAGTGGGGCGGACGCACAGGGCGAGGCGGACGGCACGGGCGGGGTTTTGTCGGGGCGCGTACCCGAGTTGACGGGGGCCGCAGGATCGGCGAACGGGCCTTCAGGTGCGCGCGCGGCCGTCCTACCGTGGCCGGAAGCGGCAGGCGACGACGCCCCCGCAGGCACGCACGCCAACGCCGACGTGCGCCGACAGAACGGAGCCCGAACGTGAACCCTTCCGAGCACAGCACCCGCGGTGTCCTCTCCCGCCGGTTCGTCCTCCCCGCCTCCGCCCTGGCATCCGTGCTCCTCCTCGCCTCCTGTGGCGGCGGGGGTACCTCCAGCGCCGGAGGCGAGGAGGGGTCCGCGGAGGCTTCCTCCGACTCTGCGGAATGCGGCACCGTCCCCACTGTGGAGCCCAACGACCCCGACGGCCTCCTGGACGGCCTCTCCGAGGACATCCAGACCGCTTTCAACGGCTGGCCTGACCTCATCGAGGCGAGCGCCTGGGCCGACCTGGAGTCGCAGGTCGCCGACGGACCGATCACGGTGGGCTACCTGCAGCAGGACTCCGGGAGCCCCGCCGCCGCCGCGCTGCGGGAGGAGATCGAGCGTCTCTTCGAGGAGTCGAAGGCCGCGGGGGAGGTTGCCGCCCTCATCATCGAGACCCCCGGCGGCACGGGCGGCGATGTCACGGCCGCCGATCAGGTCCGCTCCTACGAGCAGCTCGTTAGCAAAGGCGCCGACATCATCATCGCCCAGCCGCTCTCCGGCGAGGCGCTCGTAGCCGCCGTGAACAGCGCGGGGGAGAAGGGCGTCCCCACGGTGAGCTTCACGGGCTACATCGCCTCGCCCTACGCGCTCAACATCACGCCCAATCCCTTCGACGCCGTCGCGCAGGCCGTCGCGCGGGGTGTGGAGCTCATCGGCGGCGAGGGCAACGCCCTCATCGTCCAGGGGATCGAGGGGATGACCGTCAACACCTCCTCCGTCGCGGCGGCGGAGCAGGTGCTCGCCTACTGCCCCGACATCACCGTGGTGGGGAAGCCCGCGGGGAGCTTCAACGACCCCGGCGCGAAATCGGCCGTCGTCACCTTCCTCGCGTCCCACCCCGAGCAGATCGACCTCGTCTAGGGCGTGTCTCCCAATAGGCGTGTCCAGGTGAGGATCGCGCAGAGGGTGACGCCTGCGCGGTAGGTGATCGCGAATTTGTCGAACCGTGTCGCGATGCCGCGCCACTGCTTGGCGAGAGCGAAGAACCGCTCGACGACGTTGCGGCCCTTGTAGGCGTCGGCGTCGAGCCCGGGTGGCCTGCCTCCCTTGCTGCCGCGTCGTTTCCGGGCGGCGGCCTGGTCACGCTTGTCCGGAATGACGGCCTTGATGCCGCGTCGGCGCAGTTCGGTGCGGATGACCCCTGTCGCGTAGGCGCGGTCCGCGAGCACGGCATCGGGTCGGGTCCGTGGCCGCCCTGGGCCGAGCCGGGGAACGTGGATCTCGCCCAGCACTTCTGCGAGCATCGCGCCGTCGTTGCGCTGGCCACCGGTAACGATCATCGCCAGCGGCCTGCCGTGCCCGTCGACGGCATGGTGGATCTTCGTGGTCAGGCCACCGCGGGAGCGGCCGATGCCGTGCCCAGGTGGTTCAATCTCGTGCCAGGGCAGGTTCTTGTGATTCGATCCCGCCCCCTGTGTCCTGCTCGGGGCGGGTGGTGTTCGTCGCGTGCTGGTGTGCCCGCGCGATCGTCGCATCGATCGATACCGCCCAGTCGATCTTCCCAGCCGCATCGGCCTCGGCAAGGATCCGCGTCAACACCCGATCCCACGTGCCGTCCCCGGCATACCGGCGATGCCGCTTCCACACCGTCTGCCACGGCCCGAACTGCTCGCGAGGCAGATCACGCCACGGGATCCCGGTCCGGAACCGGTAGGCGATGCCCTCCACGATCCGCCGGTTGTCGCCGAACGGGTGCCCCCGCCGCCCCCGATTCGAGGGCAGCAACGGCTCGATCCGCTCCCACTGCTCATCCGTGAACACCCGATACCGCGAACCCGTCGACCTCACCCCACCAGACTGCCGCGAACCCCTTCACCCATATGGGAGACACGCCCTAGCTGAGACATCATCCTGGGCAGCGGATTCACACAGCGGATTCACCCGTCCTGGGTGTGGTGCTTCGTGTGTTCGCTGGTGGTTTCTCACGCCGAATGTGTCGGTTCACGCGGGGAGTGGTTTCTCGTCACACGAGTACCCCGCGTCGGCCACAGATTGGTCTCATCCCCTCTCCGTCTCTCCCCCGGAGGTCTCATGCGCCGTCCTCTTCTCACGCTCGTGTTCGCCGGTCTTGTTGCCGCGGGAGGAGCCGGTCTCGTCGCATGCGCACCCGCGGGCGCCCCGTGCGGCGGGCTGGTCCTCGAAGACGACGCGCGCGTGGCCCCCACCCCCTCGCAGGGCTGGAGTATGAGCGATCACGGCTGGGTCGAGGCGGCCGCCGAAGGGGACTGGGAGGCGATGTACGCCAACGACCTCGTCACCGCGCTGCGCACCCAGGTCGATCCGCAGTTTCTCCCCGCGATACTCGCCGCCGCCTCGGGATATACCGTGGCAGGGAAGGAGGAGACGCAGCTCGCCGATGGGAACACCGCCTCGCTGTGGAAGATCGTCTCCGATGCGTCGGTCACCTACGCCGAGGGCGTCGCGCCCACGGACGTCGCGGTGTACACCGAAACGCTCGGGCCGATCGTCAAGGTCTTCACGACCTCGGGCGCGGCCTCGAGCACCCGGTACTTCAGTAACTGGGGCGGCTCCTTCGACCGCTCCGAGATCGAGGATCTCGTCGCCGGAGGGTGAGGCGGGCTCCGCGCGGGTGGAACGGCCAGGCGACAAGCCCTTTCAGAGCCACGGGCAGAGGGATATGCTGAGGAGTTAATTAGGCATACCTATCCTAACTATTTCCCCTCGTGTTCTACCCGAAATGAAGAATCACATGAAGAAGACCGTTATTCGTCGCGCCTGCGCGACTGCGTCGATCCTCGCGCTCGCCTTCGGCGCGGCAGGATGCAGCTCCTCCTCATCGCCGATCGAGGAGTCCTCCTCTCCCTCGGCCGAGGAGATCACCGTCACCGATCAGCGCGGCGTCGAGGTGACTCTCGACGGCCCCGCGGAGAAGATCGTCTCCGCCGTCATCCCCGCGCCCGCGATCATCGCCGCCGTCGACGGCTCCTGGGACCGCATCGCAGGCATCAACCAGTCCCTGCTCGACGCCAACAAGCTCGGCATCATCAGCAAGATCTTCCCCGAGAGCATCGCCACCCCCGTCATCGCTGGTTCCGACTTCGTGCCGAACATGGAGGAGATCCTCTCCCTCGACCCCGACGTCGTCGTCCAGTGGGGCGACCGCGGGGATGACGTCGTCGCCCCGATCGAGCAGGCCGGCTACCCGGTGGTCGGTCTCGAGTACGGCACCCAGGAGGACCTGGAGACCTGGATCTCCCTCTTCGGCGACCTCATCGGCAAGGAGGAGCGCGCCGACTCCATCATCGATTGGATGCACACGGAGGCCGATGCGGTGGCCGCGCAGGTCGCGGAGATCGGAGGGGAGTCCCCGACGGCGCTCAGCATCTCGTACTCCGATCAGGGCATCAGCGTCTCGACGGGCTCCGACTATGCCCAGTACGTCTTCGACCTCACCGGCGTGACGAACGTCGCGGAGGGCGCCCAGGTCTCCGATGGCGTCGCGAGCGTCGAGCAGATCATCGCCTGGGATCCGGACATCATCTTCCTCTCCGCGTTCGACGCGGCGACGCCGGAGGACGTCTACGCGGACGAGCGGCTCGCCGAGGTGTCGGCGGTCAAGGAGCACCGGGTGTATCGCTCGCCGCTCGGCGTCTACCGTTGGCAGGTCCCCAGCGCGGAGTCGCCGCTGTTCTGGAACTGGGTCGCCGCCCTCGCCTACCCTGGCGAGTACGAGGTGGACCTTCCCGCGGAGATGCGCGAGCAGGAGCAGTACCTCTACAACTACGAGATGACGGATGAGGATATCGACCTCGTCCTGCGCACGGACATCAACGAGGGCAGCGCGAACTACGACGCGGTCTCGGAATGACACCGGCCGACGCCTCGGAGGCGGCCACCGCCTCCGAGGCGGGCCCCGCGGCGGCGCGGAATGTGCGCCGCCGCGCCCGTCGTGAGCGCGGTGTGATCCTCGTCCTCGCGCTGGCCCTCATCGTCATGGTCCTTGTGGCGATGGGCACCGGTCGCCTCGCCGTCCCGATCGAGAAGGTCGCTCTCATCGCCGCTCACGACGTCTCGGAGTTCTTCGGCTGGGACTGGGGCATCCCCGTGACCTGGGGGAACGGAGAGCACAGCGCCGTCTCCCTCATCCGCGCTCCGCGGGCGCTCCTCGCCGTGCTCGTCGGGAGCGCGCTCGCCCTTTCGGGGGCCGTGCTGCAGGCGCTGTTCCGCAACCCGCTCGTATCACCCGACATCGTCGGGGTCTCCTCCGCGGCGTCCTTCGGAGGTGTTCTCGCCATTCTCCTGGGATGGGGCGGATTCGCCCTCATGGGCGGCTCCTTCCTCTTCGGGCTGCTCGCCGCGGGCCTCGTCATGATCCTCTCCCGGCTGCGCACGAGCTCCCCCACCCTGACCATCGTGCTCGGCGGCATCGTGATCTCAGCGCTCTTCAACGCCTTCGTCTCCCTCGTCACCTACCTCGCCGATCCGTACACGACCCTGCCGTCGATCACCTTCTGGCTCATGGGCTCCTTCGCCACGGCGACCTGGACGCAGGTGGGATGGGCGGTGGCACACATCATGGTGGGCACCATCGTCGTGCTCGCACTGCGCTGGCGGCTCAACGTCCTCTCCCTGGGGGATGAGGAGGCGCTCGCCCTTCACGTACGCCCTGTTCCGCTGCGGCTCGTCCTGCTCATCGCGGTGTCGATGCTCACCGCGACGACCGTGGCGGTGAGCGGCGTCATCGGCTGGGTCGGTCTCGTCATCCCGCATCTCGTGCGACTCGTGACCAGTGGGGACAACCGCACGCTGCTCCCCGCCTCCGCCCTGCTCGGCGGCCTGTATATGCTCGCCGTCGACACGCTGGCGCGATCGGTCGCCGAGGTCGAGGTCCCCGTGGGCATCCTCACCGCCATCATCGGCGCGCCCGTCTTCGTCCTCCTCCTCGTGCGCCGCGCGCGGACGGGGGCGAGCCTTGCTTAGCGCGCGAGATCTCGGCTTCCGCTACGGCACCTCTCAGCCCTGGCTCTTCCGTCACCTCGAGCTGTCTGTCGCAGAGGGCGGGGTCGTCGCGATCCTCGGACCGAACGCCCGGGGGAAGACGACGCTCCTCACGTGTCTGTCTGGCGTGCGCCGACCCGCGGAGGGGGAGGTCGTCACGGGCGGTGGCGTGGGCTATGTGCCGCAGACCCATTCCGTCGAGCACGCCTTCTCCGTCCATGAGATGGTCGTCATGGGCCGGGCTTCCCGCATCCGTGCCTGGTCGGCCCCCTCGGCGGGCGATCTGGATGCCGCGTGGGACGCGCTGGAACGCGTCGGGATGGCATACCTCGGAGACAGGGTGTTCGGCGCGCTCTCCGGAGGGCAGCGGCAGCTCGTCCTCATCGCGCGCGCTCTCGTGTGCGACCCCGCTGTGCTCATCCTCGACGAGCCGACGAGCGCGCTCGACCTCCGCAACCAACGACGGGTGATCTCGGTGATCCGCGACCTCGCGGCCGGGGGCATGAGCGTCGTCTTCACCACGCACGACCCCACCCACGCACTGCACGTCGCCGCGCACACCCTCGTGATGGACGACGACATCCGGTTCGGCCCGACCGCCGACCTGCTCACGGCGCCGGTGCTCTCGGAACTGTACGGGACTCCCGTGGTCACCGCCCGCGTCGAGTTCGCGAGCGGTGTGCGCACCGTCGTCGCTCCCGACCTCCTCGCAGAAGAACCACCTGCCTCAGAGAAGGGAAAGTCATGATCCTGCAACTCGTGCAGCGTCGTCCGGAAGAGGGCGGCGGCGGGGCGTTCGAGACCCGCGACGTCTACGACCTCGACGGCATCGCCCTCGACGACTACCGGGGCATCGTCATCAGCGGGGGATGCGATCAGCGTTTCCTCGCCGCGCGGGGCGACCGGCTGGGCGAGTGGGTCTCCGCGGGTGGACGGATTCTCGTGAACGGCCATCCCGTCCTGCCCTTCCTCCCCGGAACACCCGCGCATCGCGCGCTCGACTTCCACACCACCGAGGACCTGTGGCTCACCGAGATGAGCGACCATCCCCTCTGGCACGGTGTCGACCGGAAGGATCTGCTCTTCAACACCGGCGTCCCTGGCTCGCACACCTTCGCGGAGCTCACACGCATCGGTGTGGCGGGGTTCTATGCCCACGCCTACCTCGTGGGACTTCCCGAAGGGGCCACCGTCATCACCGGCATCGGCCCGGGGCGGCTGCCCGTCGACGTCGCCTACCCGCTGGGGGAGGGTGAGGTCATCCTGCACCTCGGGAACGACCTCGCCGGCTTCGCGAAGCAGGGAACCACCGCGAGCGTGCTCGGTGAGCGCATCGTCGCACATCTGGAGGAACGATGATGAGAAGGACCGCTTTCGTCCACACGGGAAGCTTCTTCCACCTGGCGACGCTCCGCGACCCCGCCGTCATTGCGATGGATGTCGAAGACGTCTACGCCCCGGAACTGGAGCCCGGCGATCTCGACGCCTACGACGCGGTTTACGTCGCGGCCCGCCTGCATCCCGTGCAGTGCGCGCGCATCGCCCCGCAGCTCGTCGCCTTCCTGAATCGGCCCGGAGCGCGGATGTACATCGACGGCGAGAACGGCGTCTGTGAGTGGCTGCCGGGAACCACGGAGATCCGGCGCGGCACCAACTTCTGGGCTTGGCGTGTGGGCGAGGACGTGGGACGGCGCTCCGTGCACACCGATCACCCCTTCTGGCAGCGTCTCAGCGCGCGTTCCGTGCACTGGCATTACCACGGCGTGCTCCCGCACCCGCAGGGGGCGGTCCCTCTCGTCGCGTTGGAGGAGCTTCCCGGAACCGCGCAGGAGGAAGATCCCTGGGGGCTGAACTACCGTGCGGTGCCCGGTCACCCCAACACCCTGCTCTACTACGACGAGCACACCTTCGCCGCCGATCTGGTGGTGAGCACGATGGACGCCGCCTACCATCACGGCTCCGGTTTCATGCCCGGAGCGACGCAGCTCCTCTACCGCATGCTGCGCTGGCTGGGGGAGTAGCCGCTCAACTCGGCGCGCTGCGCCCCACCCGCCAGTAGCCGGAGAAGGTGACGTTCTGCTTCGGGAGGCCGAGCTCGGAGACGAGGTACCGGCGCACTCCCGTGGCCACGGCCTGCTCGCCCACGGCGAAGGCGGTGAGGTCCGTGCCGAGTCCGAGCTCGCGTATGGCGGGCAGGACGGCTGAGCCGGGTGCGTCGTCGTGTCCGCGCACGAGCCAGTGCACTGTTATACCCGCCGGTGCCTCGGCCGCCTGCTTGTCCGCCTCGTCGAAGAGCTCGATGACGGCGTCGCCCACGGCATCCCGGGGCATGTCGCGGAGGATGCCGAGGACGGCCGGCATCCCGCTCTCGTCCGTGGCGAGGAGGGTGCGCGCCGCGGTGACCGGCTTCCACCCGCAGCCCTGGTCGATGAACGCCGTCTGTGCCCCCGCCTCGACGGTCGCGGCCCAGGGCCCCGCGACCCCCTCCGTGCCGTGCACGAGGAAGTCGACGTCCATCTCGGCAAGACCGGTGCGGAACTGCCGGATCGTGTAGTTGCGGATGCTCGGACGCGTGCCCTTGGGGAGCGTGAGGTATTTGAGGAGGCCGCCAACCCCGAATCGCTCCGGCAGGTTGTCGAAGCGGTCGGCATCGTGCACGGGAATCGCGAGCCGGAACCACTGGTCGAAGCCCTTGTACTCGAACCGCTCCAGTGCCTCCCCGCCGAAGGTCACGCGCGTCATATGCGGAGTGATGCGTTCCGTGCGGAGTACCTCGACCGGGACGAGCCCGGAATCGGAATGGGTCACGGTGATGTTGCTCACGGAGGTCCTCTCGATTCACTGCCGTCATGATCCCCCGCGACGGCACGCAGATAAGGCTATGCTTACTCGGCTTCCGTGGCTAGATCTCGCGGCCGAATGGTTGACACTCGGGGCGCCCCGCGGTGCGACGGGCGTACCGTCACGGTGAGGGGACAGAGGCGAGGGGAACCGGCTGCCCCGGCGGGCCGAGCCCGGTTCCTCTCGGCGGAGCCCCGCCGCCCTCGACCGTTCTGCAGGACTCCCGTGTCGTTCTGCAGAAGCAGATTTCCTCCCCGGCCTCCGGCGACGGCGTGTCGCCGTCGCGCAGACCGTTGCTCCTGCAGAACGGCGGGGTTCTCCTGCAGAACGGCAAGGAGCGCGTCGAGACTCCTGTCTACTGCACCGACCAGCCTCCGTCGGAGGGGAGGATGACGCCGTTGATGTTCACGCCGTCGTCGGAGAGCAGGAAGGTGAGGGAGGCGGCGAGCTGCTCTGCCGTTGCGAGCGTGGGGATCTGGCTCTGGAAGGGCTGGAGCTTCGCCGACCCCGCCTCCGAGACGTGCGGCGGGAAGGGGATGCCCGTCGCAACGCCGCCGGGGGCGACGGCGTTGACGCGGATACCCTGCGATCCGTACATGAACGCCGCCGACTTCGTGAGGCCCACGACGGCATGCTTGGACGTCGTGTACGCGTTCCCGGAGGCGTTGCCGCGCAGGCCCGCCTCGCTCGCGACGTTGACGATCGATCCCCGTCCCGCGGCGATCATGGCGGGGAGTGCCGCGCGCGTGAGCTTGAAGGTGCCCGTGAGGTTCACGCCGATGACCCGCTCCCACATGGCGTCCGTCGTCTCGTGCAGGGGCGAGAAGTCGTCGTTGATGCCCGCGACGTTCGCGAGGGCGTCGATGCGCTCGCCCGCGGCGGCGATGATCGCGTCGACGGAGTCCTGCTGCGTGATGTCTCCCGTGACCGTGATGATCTCGGCATCGGGGAGGGAGGCGGCGAACTCCGCGAGGCGGTCGGCGGAGACGTCGACCGCGACGACGCGGCCTCCTTCGCGCGCGATGCGCGAGGCCGTTGCGCGCCCGATCCCGGACGCGGCGCCTGTGACGATGACAGTCTTGCCCGAGAAGCGGCCGGGTGCCGTCGCCTCCTGCCAGATCCCCGTCTCCTCCTCTTCGGGAGCGACACCATCGTTGGCCTGCAGCACGAGGCCGTCGATGACGGACTGGGGGAGCTGGCCCTGGCTCAGTGCGACGAGCTGCTGCAGCGGGAGCCCGCGTGCGGGGGCGAGGGACTCGGCGGATCCGCCGGACTGTGCGAGCAGCCCGGTGAGAAGGGGGCCTCCGACGGGGCTGTCGAGCCAGTCTCCGATGGGGGAATTCGCGGTGAGGGCGGTCATGTCCTGCCTTTCCAGGGTGCGGGCTATCGAAAGGCGACGGGGTGGCCACGTCGCCCAAAAAAGGTTAGCTCTCGGCTAAGCAGTTTGGCCGGGCTTTTCCTGTGAACCAGTACCGTGGAGGGATGGATGCCGCGGACTCCCGAACGGAGGTGCAAGGCCGGATCGAGGCGCTGACCCTCGCGATCACCGTGCGCTCGCTGCCCTACATCGTCGGGTCGCTCATGAAGACGCGACTCACGGTCCCCCAGTTCAAGGTGCTCGCCTCCCTCGCGATAGGCGAGGAGGATACGCCGAGCGGGCTCTCGCGGAGCCTCTCCGTCACGCTCGCGACGATGTCCAAGACCGTCGATCGCCTCGTCGCGCAGGACCTCGTCGTCCGCATCGCCGACCCGGAGGATCGTCGGGTTCGACGCCTGCGGCTCACGTCGCTGGGACGTTCGGTTGTCGAGGAGGTCATGGCGCCGCGTCCGGAACTCGGCCCGCAGATGCTCGCGCGCCTCTCGCTCGAGGAGCTCGCGTCTCTCGAGGTCGGCCTCGGCGCGCTCAGCCGCGAACTCCACACCCTCGCCGCGCCCTCCCTCTAGCGCGGGTGCGCCGTGGTGCGCGGCCCCTCCCCTCCGGTGAACCGGTAGTCCCGCCCTCCGCCCCGACCTTTCTGCAGGACGGCCGTGTCGTTCTGCAGGAGCGGATTCCTTCACCGGCTTCCGGCGGCGACGTGTCGCCGCCGCGCGGGACCGTTGCTCCTGCAGAACGGCGGTGTGCTCCTGCAGAACGACGGGAAGTGCGCCGAGGCTCAGGCCTCCCGCACGGTTCCCGTCGGGGACCTCAGGCGACGGTCGCGTCCACCGTCACGGGGATGTTGCCGCGCGTGGCGTTGGAGTACGGGCACACCTGGTGCGC
>JAATFJ010000333.1 GCA_015655255.1 Actinomycetales bacterium
CGTGGCGCCGACTTCGGCGAGCTTGGTGCGGACCGCGGCGCCGAAGGTGGGCTGGGCATCCGGCTCGACCTCGCTGCCGATGAGCACGGGGACGGCTAGTGCCTGTCCCACGAGGTGCTCGCGCTCGGCGAGGACGGGGCCCTCGAACCGATGCACGTCGTCAACGCCGATGCCGAGGAGCTCGGCGACCTCGGGAGCGGACAGTCCCGCGCGGATGTGCGTCTGAATCTCGCGGGGGCTGATGGTGACCGCGGGCGCCTCGTCGGATCGCTCGCGTCTGGCCTTCCTGATCTCCCGCTGCAGGACCTCGTCGATGGCGAGACCGAAGCGCTCGCCCGAGTCTGTGGCGAGGATGAGGAGATTATCCTCCGTGCCGACGATAGTGACGTGTTCCATGCGAATGCCCCTCTGGATGGGTGTCGACTTATGGTGTCATGAGGACGGCGACGGCGGCGGGAATAGATCGGGCGTGCCGCGAGTTTCGTAGGTCGAGCAGCACGATATTTGCGAAAAACGCGATCGTCGTGCAAACTATGGCCGCCGATCACCCGACGGCGCCAGCCCCTCTTGCCCCGTGAAAGTTGAGATTTAACGCATGGCAACCGATTACGACGCCCCCCGCAAGAGCGAAGACGACTCCGAGTCGATCGAAGCCCTCAAGGAGCGTGTACCGGATAAGCTCTCCGGCGCCACCGGGGACGAAGACTCCGACAATCCCTCGAACTTCGATCTCCCGGGTGCCGATCTCTCCGATATCGAGCTCGACGTCGTCGTGCTCCCCGCCCAGGAGGATGAGTTCACCTGTATGGAGTGCTTCCTCGTCAAGCACCGCTCCCAGCTCGACCACGAGGGTCCCCAGGGGCCGATCTGCAAGGAATGCGCTGCCTGAGCGGTGCACCGAGGCGCCGCGCGTGCCTGGGGCACTCTTGCCCTGGGCGCGTCGTTGATGTTCTGCTCAGGGGTCTTCGGCCGGAACCGTGATCTCGGATGCGGCGCGGACGCGGGCCGCGGTAATCGCGGCGGAGAGGCGATCCGGGGTTCTGCTGGAGATCGTCCAGTTCGGCACGGGATCGTCGGGATCCGTGAGCGGCACGACGACGACGCCATCTATCCCGCCGCGGAGCAGATGCCAGCTCAGCGCGGAGAGCTGGGCACCACGTGCGAGTCGCGCCTCCTCGCCCGTGAGAGCGACCGGCTCGCCGAGCCACCGCGCATCGATATGCGCGCGTCCCGCCCGCAGCTCCGTTTTTTCGACGGAGACGGTGGGGGAGAGGAAGACCGCGAGGACGAGGAGGAGGACAGCGGCCCCCGCTCCGAGGAAGATCGCGCCGATCGCACCGGCGGGGACGAAGACGAGGGCGATCATAGGGCCGACGACGGCCATCGACACGAGCGCCCAGAGCCCCGGGGCGAGTCGTTCCCGGTAGGCCGGACGTGTCGGCGCGGTGTGTTTCTGCATTAGCCTCGTGGGGTGAGCGATTCCATCGATCTTCCCATTATCGCGCCCCTTGTGCCGCAGTACGCGCATCCCGGTGATGCCGGGGCGGATCTCGTGGCCGCCGAGGCCGTGCGCCTGGAGCCGGGTGCGCGCGCGCTCGTGGCCACGGGCGTGCGCATCGCGCTCCCCGAGGGCTACGCCGCTTTCGTCGTCCCGCGCAGCGGCCTGGCCGCGAAGCACGGGATCACGATCGTGAACGCCCCGGGAACGGTCGACGCGGGCTACCGTGGCGAGATCAAGGTGAGTCTGCTCAACACCGATAGCCGGGACGCGTACGATGTGGCGGTCGGCGATCGCATCGCGCAGCTCGTGATCATGCCCGTCGTCCGGGCGCACTTCCTCCCGGTCGATGAACTCGAGCAGAGCGCGCGCGGGGAATCGGGCTTCGGATCCACGGGGTACCAAACGTCGCCGAACGCACAGGAGTCAGGGGAGAGCAGATGACCGAGGAGAACACCCAGCCGACGTCGAAGTCCGCACCGGCGGATCGCGCCACGGCGGGCCCGTTCGACGAGTCGGAGGCGAACCCGGTCCGCCCGTACATCGATCTCGGCGGGATCAAGATCCTGCCGCGCGAGGGTTTGAATCTGCGCCTCGAGGTCGAGGAACAGAGCAAGCGCATCGTCGCCGCCGGCCTCGACTACGCCGACTCCTCGCTGCAGGTGCAGCCCTTCGCTGCGCCGCGCTCCCTCGGCCTCTGGCACGAGACCCGGGCGCAGCTCATCGAACAGGTGCGGCAGCAGGGTGGCAGGGTCGAGGAGCGTGAAGGCCCCTTCGGGCCAGAGCTCCTCGCAGAGGTGCCTGCGCCCGGTGCGGAGGGGACGACGCTGCGGCTCGCGCGCTTCATCGGCGTCGACGGTCCGCGATGGTTCCTGCGCGGGGTCATTGGCGGTGCCGCCGCCTCGGATCCGGATGCAGCGGAGCAGGTCGAGGATCTGTTCCGCTCGCTCGTCGTCGTGCGCGGGGGCACGCCGATGCCGCCGCGGGATCTCATTCCGCTGAAGATGCCCGCGACGCCGGGCTCCTGATCATGGCGGAGGACGCGGAGGAGCAGAAGGCCTCCGACATCGTCGGCGCCGCCATCGGGTCGGCCGCGCGCCGCGCGGGCCTGAACCCGGACAGCGAGGCACCCACGGGTCAGGTGGTCTGGCAGGTCATCGGTGGCTGGCGGGGCGTGCTGGAATCCGTCGTTCCGCTGCTCGCCTTCGTCATCACCTACACGCTCTCGCACAACCTTCTTCTCGCCCTGGGGCTCTCCGTCGGCTCCGCTGCGGTGTTCACGCTCATCCGGCTCGTCACGAAGTCCCCGCCCGTTGCGGCGCTGTCGGGGCTCGTGGCTGCTGTCATCGCGGCCGGTCTCCCACTGTTCACGGGGCGTGCGGAGGACCAGTTCGTTATCGGCTTCCTCACGAACATCGCCTACGGTGTCGCTTTCCTCGTCTCCGCCTTCGTGCGGTGGCCGCTCATCGGCGTCGTCGTCGGCTTCCTCACGGGGGAGGGGCTCGCGTGGCGCCGCGACCTCCGTCGGCGGCGCGCGTTCTTCTGGCTGACGATCGCGTGGGCGCTGCTCTTTCTGCTCCGCCTCGGCGTGCAGCTGCCGTTCTACCTTAGCGGTGACGTCACGACGCTGGGAACGCTGAAGATCATCATGGGCATCCCCTTCTTCGCCGTACTGCTTGCCGGCACATGGATCGTCGCTCGTCGCCTCTCTCCCCGCGCGTCGGTGTCGGAAGCACCCCCGTCTGCATGATAGATTTATCTTGACATCAAGATAGTTTTCCCTCATCTTGCTTCGGCACCGGCCGGCTTCCTGGTTAGGTCGCCCTTCCTAGCCCTGAGCGGTGGTGATGAGGAAGATGGAAGTGTCTGTCGCTTCCAATGATCAGAAGGGGACGGGAATCGTGTCCACGGTGAATAGCTTCGGTGCGAAGAGCACCCTGACGGTCGGCAGTACCGACTACGAGATCTTCCGCATCGACACCGTGCCCGGTTTCGACAGGCTCCCGTTCAGCCTCAAGGTCCTCCTGGAGAACCTGCTGCGCACCGAGGACGGCGCCAATGTGACGAAGGCGCAGATCGAGGCGCTCGGCTCCTGGGATGCGGCGGCCGAGCCCAATACGGAGATCCAGTTCACTCCTGCGCGCGTCGTCATGCAGGACTTCACAGGCGTGCCCTGCATCGTCGATCTCGCCACCATGCGCGAAGCGGTCACTGCGCTCGGCGGAGACCCGAACAAGATCAATCCGCTGTCTCCCGCGGAGATGGTCATCGACCACTCCGTCATCGCCGATCTCTTCGGCACGCCCAACGCTCTTGAGCGCAACGTGGAGATCGAGTACGAGCGCAACGGCGAGCGCTACCAATTCCTGCGCTGGGGCCAGACGGCCTTCAACGACTTCAAGGTCGTCCCGCCGGGAACCGGCATCGTACACCAGGTGAACATCGAGCACCTCGCCAAGGTCATCTACGATCGCGAGGTGGGCGGAGTCCTGCGTGCGTACCCCGACACCTGCGTGGGCACCGACTCGCACACTACCATGGTTAACGGGCTCGGTGTCCTTGGCTGGGGCGTCGGTGGCATCGAGGCGGAGGCGGCCATGCTCGGCCAGCCCGTGTCGATGCTCATCCCGCGCGTCGTGGGCTTCAAGCTCAGCGGCGATATCCCCGCCGGTGTCACGGCGACCGACGTCGTGCTGACGATCACGGACATGCTGCGCAAGCACGGAGTGGTCGGCAAGTTCGTGGAGTTCTACGGCGCGGGCGTCGCCTCCGTACCGCTCGCCAACCGCGCCACGATCGGCAACATGAGCCCGGAGTTCGGTTCCACGGCCGCGATCTTCCCGATCGACTCCGTCACCACCGATTACCTGCGGCTCACCGGTCGCGACGAGCACGCCATCGCTCTCGTCGAGGCCTACGCGAAGGCGCAGCACCTCTGGCACGATGCCGACCACGAGCCGATCTTCAGCGAGTACATGGAGCTCGACCTCGGCACCGTCGTGCCTTCCATTGCTGGCCCCAAGCGCCCGCAGGACCGGATTCTTCTCTCCGAGGCGAAGAACCAGTTCGAGAAGGACATCCTGAACTACGCCACGCCGTCCACCACGGACGACCTGGTGGACCTCGACTCCAAGCACTCGTTCCCGGCGTCTGACCCCGGCGCGGTCCCCGGTGAAGAAGACGGGACCACCCGTCCCGTCCATATCTCCAGCGGCGTTGCCGGTTCGTCGAAGCCGATCAAGGTCGCGCCCCCCGAAGGACGTCCCTACATCCTCGACAACGGTGCGGTGACGCTTGCGGCGATCACCTCATGCACCAACACGTCGAACCCTTCCGTGATGATCGCGGCGGGCCTCATCGCCCGCAAGGCGGTGGAGAAGGGCTTGAAGAGCAAGCCCTGGGTGAAGACGACGCTCGGCCCCGGGTCGAAGGTCGTCACGGACTACTACGAGAAGTCCGGTCTGGACAAGTCGCTTGAGGACCTCGGCTTCTTCACCGTCGGGTACGGCTGCACGATCTGCATCGGCAACTCCGGTCCGCTCATCGAAGAGGTGTCCGCGGCGATCAACGAGAACGATCTCGCCGTCACGGCCGTCCTCTCCGGAAACAGGAACTTCGAGGGCCGCATCAGCCCCGACGTGAAGATGAACTACCTCGCCTCGCCTCCGCTCGTTGTGGCCTATGCGCTGGCGGGCTCCATGCACTTCGACTTCGAGAACGACGCGCTCGGCACCGATCAGAACGGTCAGGACGTCTTCCTCAAGGACATCTGGCCCTCGC
>JAATFJ010000343.1 GCA_015655255.1 Actinomycetales bacterium
CATCAACACCTCCGGCTGGTGGACCGTCTTCACCAAGCCGGAGCTCACGATCTCGAACTACGTGCAGACCCTCAACTTCACCGACACGATCACCGTGGGGCAGTCCTTCGTCAACTCGCTGGTGATCACCATCCCGGCGACGATCTTCCCCATCGCCATCGCGGCCCTCGCCGCCTACGGCTTCGCCTGGGTCAATTTCAAGGGCAAGGACGCGCTCTTCATCGGCGTCTTCGCGCTTCAGGTCGTGCCCATCCAGGTGGCGCTCGTGCCCCTCCTGAGCCTCTTCTCGAGCGGCCTCACCATCGGGAACTGGCACGTCTTCCCGGGGCTCGACCTGAACGGGCTGGACGGGAGTTTCGCCAGGGTGTGGATAGCGCACACCATGTTCGCGCTGCCGCTGGCGATCTTCCTGCTGCACAACTTCATCGCGGCGATCCCCTCCGACATCATGGAGGCCGCGCGCGTCGACGGCGCAGGGCACGGCCAGATCTTCCTGCGGATCGTGCTCCCGCTCTCCATGCCCGCCATCGCCTCCTTCGCCATCCTGCAGTTCCTCTGGGTGTGGAACGACCTGCTGGTGGCGACCATCTTCACCTCCGGCGGCAACTTCCCCATCACGAAGCTGCTCACCGATCTGGCCGGAACATACGGCCAGTCCTGGTATCTGCTCTCCGCCGGGTCGTTCCTGGCGATCATCGTCCCGCTCATCGTGTTCTTCGCGCTGCAGCGGTTCTTCGTGCGCGGGCTGCTCGCCGGGGCAACCAAGGGGTAGCGCGGAAGGGCCGGCTAGCCCCTCGGCGGCCCCGCGCGGAGCTCTCCGGCGAGCGCTTCGAGCGCCGGCAGCACCGCCTCGATCGCCTCGCGGTCCGAGTCGGGCAGCCTGCTGAGGCAGTCGGCGACGACCTTTCCGCGCTCGGCCTTGATCCGTTCGTGAGCAGCCAATCCGGTGGCCGTGATCTCGACCAGACCCGCTCGCAGGTCCCGCGGGTTCTGCACCCTCCTGATGAGACCGATCTCGTCGAGCTTGCCGACGACCCGCGAGACCATGGTGGGGTTGAGCCCTTCGAGCTCGGCCAGCTCGGCCAGGCTGAGCGGCCCGCGAAAGGCGATGAGCCCCAGCGCGGAGGCCTGGGACGGCGTCAGACCCTCGTCGGTCGCCGAGGCGTTGAACTGACGGGCGAGCCTGTTGATGACACCGCGCAGTCGCGCGACGACGTCCGCATCCATGGCATCTCCACTCGTTCTTCCTCCGACAGTTTACTTGCTTGCCGGCAGGCAATGTATTGTAGGCCTGACAAGTGACATCCCGTCCCCGCCACGATAATCGAGAAAGCCTGCTGCACAGCATGTCTCGCTTCCACATCGGTCGAAAGCCGTCCGTCGAAGAACCGCTCTCGACGATGACCGGCGAGATCGATGTCGTCGCGCCCACGTCGCACGCCTTCAACCACGATCCGCTCCCCCGGCGGCGTCTCGTCTTCTTCATCGTCGCGATGGCCCTGTTCATGGCATCCGTCGACCAGACCATCGTGGCGACCGCGCTGTCGACCATCCAGCGGGAGCTGCACGCCGGCATCGAGTGGAGCGGCTGGACGATCACCATCTACGCGCTCGGCCAGATCCTGATCATGCCCCTGGCCGGCAAGCTCAGCGACATGTACGGGCGCAAGAAGGTCTTCATGATCGCCGCCGTGCTGTTCACCGCCGCCTCGCTCTCCTGCGGGCTGGCGAACAACATCTACGTCCTCGTCGCGCTGCGGGCGGTGCAGGCCATCGGCGGCGGGGCCTTCATGCCGTCGGCCACCGGCATCGTCGCCGACCACTTCGGGCGGAACAGGGACCGCGCGCTCGGCATGTTCACGAGCATCTTCCCGATCGGCGGGATCGTCGGGCCCATCATGGGCGGCGTCTTCGTGACCGGATGGTCCTGGCGCGGCATCTTCCTGGTCAACGTGCCGATCGGGATCGTGCTCATCACGCTCGGGCTCATCTTCATCCCGCGCGGCACGGCCCATCCGAGCAAGAAAGTGGATGTCTACGGGATCCTGCTGCTCGGCATCCTCCTCCTCTCCGCCATGTTCGGCATCACCTCGCTGGGCGGCGGCACCAGCTCCGTGCTGAGCCTCGGCTTCCTCGGGCCGGAGGCGCTGGCCGTCGTCGCCCTCGTGCTCTTCCTCCTGCGGATGAAATACGCCGATTCGCCCTTCATCCCCATGCGCCTGCTCCACGGCCACGGCTTCGGCGTGATGAACCTCATCAACTTCCTCTACGGAGGGGCGGCGCTCGGCTTCGGGGCGCTCGTGCCGCTGTATGCCCAGGACCGGTTCGGCATCCCGATCCTGCAGGCGGGGACGCTCCTCACCGCCAGAGCCATCGGCATGATCTGCG
>JAATFJ010000006.1 GCA_015655255.1 Actinomycetales bacterium
CCCATGGCGATGCCGTCGTCGACGGCGATCGTGTTGAACTCGCGGGGGATGCCGCCCGCCTGCGTGATGGCCTCGGAGACGATGCGTCCGACGGGCTGCAGGTGCGTGTGTCCGGGGACGAACTCGGTGAAGCTGTTGGCCACAGCGATGATGGGCTTGCGGCCGAGGTCCTGGGCGGGGACGCCCGCGGCGCGGAACATCGCGCGGGCCCCCGCCATGTTGCGGCCGTGCGTGACCGTGCTAGAGCGGAAGGGAGGCATGATATCCATTTCCCCACCGCCTCCGACATCGCGGAAGTGAGGGATGGTACTAGTACTGGGAGTACTGTTTTCTCCGTGCTCGCTCCCCGCTCCGCCCGCCGAGAACAGCTCGGCGATTTCCTCTCCGCTCGGCGCGGAGCCCTCCTCCGTGCCGCCGCGGGTCTGCCGACTTCTCCGCGACGCCGGGAGGCGGGGCTGAGCCGGGAGGAGGTCGCGATCCTCGCCGGGGTGAGCGTGAGCTGGTACACGTGGCTCGAGCAGGGGCGGGAGATCAACGTGTCCCGGCAGGTGCTCGCCGCCGTCGCCAGGGTCCTGCAGCTCACCGACGACGAGACGGAGTACATGTTCGCGCTCTCGGAGCCGGAGCGGGAGACGGCCGCGACCGAATCCGAGAGCGTCCCGGAGCACCTGAAACGTCTCATCGATTCGCTCCGTTTCCCCGCCTTCGTGCTCGCGACGGACTGGAGCATCGTCGGCTGGAACGCGCCGTACGAGTGGCTCTACCCCTCCATCGCGACGCTGCCGGAGGCCGATCGCAACCTGCTCTGGCTCATCTATACCGATCCGCAGCTGCGCAAGCTCCTGCCGGACTGGTCGCGAACGAGCCGCAGCTTCCTCGCCGATTTCCGCGCGGAGGCCGGCGTGCGGCTCAACACCCCGCGGCACCGGGCGCTCATCGCCCGGCTGGAGGAGGCGAGCCCCGAGTTCCGCCGGCAGTGGGCGGTGCACGTCGTGGAGCGCTTCGCCTCTCGCATCCGTTCCTTCCAGCACCCAGACGCAGGGCTTGTGCGCTTCGAGCACAACGCCCTCGTCCCGGCCGACGTGCCGGGGCTCACGGTCGTGACGTACGTGCCCGTGGGGTGAGCCCTGGTCCGGGTGGTGAGTGCGTCCGAAATCCCGGAGAATCTCACGGATCTCGGAGGGGTCAGGCCGATGTCTCCGAGGATTCGGCGTGGTTCCCCGACTTCGAGAGGGAGCTTCCGGCACAGATGAACGCGATGAGGAAGGGATGGACCGCGCCGCGTTCGATGAGGCCGATGGTGCCGATGAGGCCGACGGCGGAGTCCGCGGCGGTGAAGATCGCGACGAGGTACCCGGCCATGGACAGCAGGCCGATGATGCCGACGATCACGAGAGCCCTCCCCATCGCCACCGAAAGGTGGAAGCGCCGCCGCATGCCGCCGAGCACGATGGCCAAGACATTGCCCCCGAGGAAGCCCGCGAAGGCGCCGAGGCTGTGGAACTCTCCCGTCCCGTTCTCGAGCGCTTCGCCGGACCCGTGGAAGAAGGCCAGGAGGATGCCGCCGACGGCGAGCAGGATCGCGGGGACGAGGAGAGCCCAACGGCGTCGACCCCGCACGTCGGGCAGTGCGATGACCCCGGCGAGGATGACGATGCCGAAGAGCCCGAAGCCGGTGTTCATCACCCATGCCAGTGGCGACTCCATGGTTTGGCCGAACAGCGTGGAGGGTCCGCGGACGCCGAGGTCGCTGATGAAGTCGGAGATGTAGCTGTAACCGGGTGCGCTCCATGCGGAGGCGCTGATCAGCTCCGCGAGGAGGAAGATCACGGGACCGGCGATGAGCAGGGCTCCCGCCCAGCGCCGTCGTGTGGCGAGACGCTCCCGAGGAGCGTCGATGTTGTCGTGCATGATGATCACCTTTTCGATGGGAATGTCCGGGATGCGGGTGTCAGTTCCGGGGGAACGGCCGTGCGGAGAACCCGGCGGGACGTGCTCGCAAGTGGCATTGCTTTATTCGGACTATAAGTATACCCACGTTACTTTTACTCCGAATAACCATTGTGATCGAGGTGAGTAGAATCGGTGCATGATCGAGACGACGCCCCCGGGTCGACGCGAACGCAAGAAGGCCGCAACCAGGGCGGCGATCCTGGAGGCGGCGACCGCTCTCTTCCTCCAGCGCGGTTTCGACGATGTCACCGTGCGGGAGATCGCTGACAAAGCCGATGTCTCCCCGAAGACCGTCTTCACGCACTTTCCGCAGAAGGAGGCGCTCGTCTTCAGCGATGAGGGCGAGCGGCACGCCCGCCTCGCCGCCGCCGTCGTGGAGCGGTCGCCCGATCGCACCATCTCGGAAGCGCTGAAAGCGCACTACCTTGCGGAGATCGACGCGCTGCGGGGCGATGCGGAGCGTCCCATCCTCGCTTTGATGGAGAGCACGCCCTCGCTCGTCGACTACGCCGAGAAGATGTGGTTTCGGCACGAAGACGCGCTCGCGTCCGCGGTGGCCGAGGAACTCGGCCTCGACGAGCCCAGTGATGAGGTTCGCTTTTACGTTCGCTTTGCCCTGCACATCCAGCTCATCTCCACGCGAGACGCGGATCCGGGCGCGACGATGGACGCCGGATTCCGAATTCTCGACGGTGGCTGGGACGCGTACCGGAAGAGCCTCGGGCGGAAGGGCTGAGCCGGTCTTCCCCCGAGTTCGCCGGAGAACAGCGCGAACACCGCAATCGCGGCGCCCGCGCATTCCGGTCACTTCGCTGTCATCCTTGACTTATCTAACTAGTTAGAGTGACAATCTAGTCATGTCCGAAGATCGCAAAAACCCGGTGCTCCCGTCAGCCGGGGAATGGCCAAGCGACTGGATGCGTGCCGTTCTCGGCGCCCTCGTGCTGCGTGCCCTGGAACCGGGTCCGTCCTACGGCTACGCGATCATCGCGGATCTGGAAGCCCGCGGGCTCGGGACGGTGAAGGGTGGAACGCTGTATCCGCTCCTCACCCGCTATGAGG